>JAPOSJ010000109.1 GCA_026709745.1 Candidatus Dadabacteria bacterium
GTCCGTGTCGGTCTGTGTAAGGGTTATATCTGCTAGATGTCCGTAAGCGGCCAGGAGAGTTTCTCTTATAAAACCCTCAGGGTCGTTCGTTTCAGTTTCCACCAGACTTTCTCCGCAGTTCTCAAGGGAGCTGCGGAAACTTCCCGCCTTTGTGTATTCTCCACATGTAGATCTGTTGAGAATAAAGAGGATTTCTGTTTTGCTTCTGCTTCTAACTTCGCAGTCTATTGAGACTATTCCTTCAGGGACCTCAATGTCGGCTACGTATCTTAAGGGTTGCTCTCGCATTTTCTAAAAGGTTCCTTGGATAATTACGTAAGATTTACAGACGATTTTCAGGTTCATCACTGTGAAAAAGGCTTATGTAGTAGCGATATATGAATCTGCGGTTGAGCGCCCTGCCGGTGGATTTATCGGTTTATCCAGTGTGTCTCTTGCTCCATTCACAGTTCAGCTGGTTGAGAATTCGAGCGAGTGAGGAAATGGGAACTTTGTGGACTCTTCCTTCAGGCTGAATTCCTCAAAAGAGGTGGCCCCCATTTCTTTTAGCTTTGCGAGCAGTTCTTCAATTATCACTTCCGGAGTTGATGCTCCTGAGCTTATGCCTACTGTTATGTCATTGCTTAGGGCTCCCATGTTGCCAAGTCCTCCTATATCTTCAATCAGGTAGGCGTTCCGCACCCCGCAGGACTTGGCAACTTCGACCAGCCTGTTTGAGTTTGAACTCTCAGGTGATCCCACAATGAAGATAATATCTGATATCTCAGCAAGTTTTTTCACCGCGTCCTGACGGTTCTGTGTTGCATAGCAGATATCGAGCTTAGAGGGTTTTATGATTTCCGGAAAGCGTCTTTCAAGTGCCTCAACTATTTCTCTGGTGTCGTCAACGCTAAGTGTGGTTTGCGTTACGTAAGCTGTTTTCTCTGGGTCCGGGACATTGACAGAGAGGGCTTCTTTAACAGATTCCACGACCACTACGCTGTCAGGAGCTTCCCCTTTAGTGCCTATGACTTCAACGTGGTTTCTGTGTCCCACGAGTATTATCGTGTATCCCGCTTCGCAATAGTCTCTTACTTCGTTGTGCACCTTGGTAACGAGCGGACAGACGGCGTCCACTATCTGAAAACCTCGCCGCCGTGCTTTCTCGATTACCACCGGACTTACACCGTGGGCGCTGAAAATAACCCGCGCTGCGGGGTCTTTTATTTCATCAAGTTCCTCGACGAATACGGCACCTTTTTCTCTCAGTGAATCAACTACCCTGGTGTTGTGTACTATGGCATGGCGCACATATATAGGAGGCCCGTACATCTCAAGGGCCCTTTCGACTATCTCGATCGCCCTTTCGACTCCCGCACAGAATCCTCTGGGTTTGGCGACTACGACTCGCATATCACCGTAGATGATAACGCCGTGACAACGCAGGTCAAGCAAAGCATTTTTGCGTCTAACATTAGGGAAATCGGGCTGTAACCGCAAGCACGCAATGTGTTTGCCGGGTATGCTTTGTCACATTTACTCTCGCCAGAGAGATCAACGGCGTGGCATACAATACAAGGGAATTTTCAAGCTATGGAACCTAAGAACAATAAAAAAGGCGACCCGCAGAGTTGCGAGAGATTGATAATAGCGCTTGACTTCGACTCAAGAGAGAAAGCTCTAGCTCTTGTGGACCTTCTTGGTGAAAGGATTGGCATTTACAAGGTCGGCTACCAGCTTTTTATGCAAGAGGGGATGAGTTTTGTAAAAGAGCTGGTGGGACTTGGGAAGAAGGTCTTTCTTGATCTCAAGATGGGAGACATAGACCGCACCATTGCGGCGGCGCTCAGGGCCGTGCCTGAAGGGGTGGAGTTTGTCACAATAAACGGCGGAAAAGCTACGGTGGCTGCTGCTAGGGAAGGCCGCGGCAGACGAGGCCGACCGCTTATTCTCTCTCTCACTTTTCTCTCAAGCCTCAACCAGGATGATCTCAGGGCGCTTATGATGAACGAGAATCTCGAACTTGATGAATATATAAGGGGCTTCACGAGAAGGTCGATCGAAGTTGGCTGTGACGGAGTCGTGGCTTCTGGAGAGTCGATACGGGAAATAAGGCGTGAGTTCGGAAGCAGTCTCGTAATAGTCGCCCCTGGCATACGTCCTGAGGGCAAAAGTAAAAATGATCACAAAAGGGCACTTACTCCAAAGATGGCTATCGAGTATGGGGCCGATTATCTGGTTGTGGGACGCCCAATTACCGAGGCAGATAACAGCCTTGAGGTTACGGATTCCATAATAAGGGAAGCCAATGCGGCTTTTGGCGATAGGGGTTAAAAACTGAACTATGTTTCAGCAACTCTACTAAGCATGAACAAACGGAGAGGAATAAACCGGATGAAGAAACTCATCACAAGACCAATGGTTAGGGACAAACGGACTTTTTGTAATAGTGTTTTTCCTGTGCCGATGCAAAAAGACAAGACTTGGATCGATTGTGACGATAAGCTGACCGGCTTTGAGAACCGAACTCAGGAAGGTCGTAACAGGAGGTATTTGGGGATTTTCAGCGTTCCGGCGTGGTTGTGTGTGGTATCTCTGTCGTTTATAGTGAGTGCTTGCTCGATCTTTGGTGGCAAGGCCGCCGAAGAACCTGTTTATCGTGTTGTTCTGGAGGATGGTGCCATCGAGATCCGCGAATATGAGGCCTATGCAGTTGCTGAGACTCTGGTGAATCAGTCGTTCGATACTGCAACAGATGTGGGTTTCAGCCGTCTTTTTAACTATATTTCCGGTTCCAACAAGGAATCTTCAAATATTGCAATGACGGCACCTGTATTTGCCACCCCGGTAAAAATCC
>JAPOSJ010000133.1 GCA_026709745.1 Candidatus Dadabacteria bacterium
CACAAAAGACAAGATCTGGGAATTTGATCTGATTGAAGAATCGCTTTTTTCTGTAAACATCGTGGAGCTTACAAAACGGGTCGAACTTGACGCAAAGGACATAAATTTCGACTACATGTCTCCCAGAATCAGGATAAGAAATCTCAGGGGAAAAATCGACATAGCTTCCTGGAACTGTGTATTTGAGAAAACAGGTTTTAAGGTGGAGAACGTGCCGCTTCGTGGAAGCGGCACCGTGAGAAACCTGAGAAAACCGGAATTTGAGATGGACGTGTATTTTGAGTCGCCTGGAACAAGTGCCGAGAAGAAAATCAATCTTCAGGCGAAAACAAAGATCAAGATGCACTCAGTCGACAATATGGTCGGCACGGTAGAAGTATCAACTTACGATTCATTCATTAACGGGAAGAAGATATGGGCAGACCTTGAACCGCTCACCATCAACGGTACAGAAGCTCTCATAAAAGGCAAAGTGGGAGGAGGTTTTGGAGAATCTCGACTGGAGGGCAGGATAGACTTCAGGAAATGGCTTGCTGGAGAAGAGAAAAACCTGTTTGACCTGACGGCAGAACTAAAAGGTACGGACACCGATGAACTCATCGCGATACTGAACCGCACACCCTACCTACTCAAGTTCGGAAATGACTCAAGTCTAAGTTCAAGACTGAGGATAAGTGGGGACTGGATGAACAGGGAGATTTATTCTTTGCATATAGAGCCCGATTATCTGAACTTAACCGATGGAAAGCAAAGCACTCTCGAGCTCGGAGGTTATCTCGTGCTTGGAGAGAACAGCATAGATTTCAATATCGGCTCAGAGGCCAAAGAGTTCAAGCTGGAACTGCAATTCCCGAAGATGTCAATCAACAATCATGTTGACGGAAGCGCGACTCTTCAGGGTCGGATACCAAGGAAAGGAAATTTATTTGAAGACTGGTATTTGAGCCTGAAAGCCGATCTCAAAACAGACAGTCTCTACGGAATGACGGACATAACCTCCCGGATAGATGGCAGCATTCAGAATGGGTCCCTGACGGTAAACACGCTTGACATCCTCTCTGATCAGTTTTCTCTATTTGCGGAAAGAACCCGAGGAACGGAAAAGAGTCTTGACTGCATCTTTGAATTCAAAACGCACGATCTAGGTTTTCTTTCCGACGTTGATGAAAGAATACCTCTGATTCTAGGAAAGATAAACTCAAAAGGAACAATAAGCGGAGAAATTTTCACTCCGCTTATCAAGGCGAATTCACACTTAGAGAATTTTTCCTATGAAGATTTTACAGCTCAGAAAATGTCCGTTCTCTCCAGTACGCAGATTGACTTTAAAAAAACTCCTAACCTACTGCTTGAAATACATATCCAGGGACAACAGGCCCGAGTTTTCGGCAATTCCGCAGACACCGTAGAGGCAAAGCTTCGGGGAACAGAAAGCAATATGGAAGTGAACGCCCTTGTTAGAAAGGAAACCGGTTCCTTCGCTTCTTCTGAATTCAGCGTCGAAGGCCTGCTTGATCATGAGAAAAAATTAAGGTTTTCCTACCTTGAAGGTCTTCTGGAAGAAAGAAGTTTTAAGAGCACAGGAGATATTTTTCTCGACATATCTACGGACAGAATGGCTGTTTGGGGAGATGAGTTTCTCTATGGGGACGGCAAAATATCAAACTTCCTTGGAGAAATCGACAGGAAGGAGAACACAGTCAGACTGCGGGCCAATATGACAAAATTTAATCCGCTCTTCATATCAAAGATTCTTAATTTCAGATACGACCTTGAAGGAACACTTGACGGAAGAATTGAAGCCAGTGGCCCCCTAGGCACTCCTTCAGTCCAAGCTGAAATAAAATCAGATGGACTCTCTTACGGATTCCCATCATCATCAAAAATGGAAACAAGAATCAGTGGAAAGGAAGGAAAACTATTTGTTGACCTAGATTCCTCGATGAACGATAAGAAGATCCTCAGTCTGCGGGGCGAAATCATGGCTTCTAAAAACGCGCGGAATCTCACCGAAGCCATAACGGGAATCTCTATGGACCTTGAATTGACGTCGCATGGGCACGATCTTGGCTTCGTGAAAATTTTTTCAAATTCCATAGAAAAAATCGAAGGGGATTTTTCATCCGACCTTCTTTCGCTCAAGGGCACTCCCCTGAACCCACGAATAAGAGGAAATCTTGAACTTAACAACATGGATCTGTCGCTGAGCCAGCTCAGAAATAACCTGTCTGTCAACACGCCAAGTTTTCATTTGAAGGCAAGAAACTCTCGCTTCCTAGAACGGAAATTCGTTCAAGAAAAGGGAAAGCCTACATCAAGGGCAAAATGGACATATCCGATTTTACTTATCATGCAGATGTTGAGATGGAAAAAATCCGTTTTAACCCTCACTCCATAAAAACGAATCTCTCAGGCAATCTGAAGATAGAAAAGAAGGATGAATTTCTAACAGTGACGGGGGAGACCGAGGTGACGGCTGGAAGAATCCGCCTTTACCCGAACAGAGTGAAGACCATAAAGAATATAAGTTTCATAGGAAGCAATGAGAACTTCTCTGATGAGTTTTCCCTCACAGAACAGAATAAAACAGGTTTTTACAGAGAGAAAACCGCTATGGATATTTTGGTCGACATATCTTCTGGAACTTGGATAAAAACCAAAGAAGCCAATTTCAACTCAAGAGGAAAACTGAGACTCGAGAAAAAACCGGACGCGGATCTCAACCTGCAGGGAAACATAGTTTCGTCCGAGGGATATTACACTGTATTCGGAAAACTGTTCAGCATAGAGGACGCCTCACTCAATTTCACCGGGGCGGC
>JAPOSJ010000052.1 GCA_026709745.1 Candidatus Dadabacteria bacterium
ACAACATCCTCATCTGCTAGTGAGCCAAGACTATTGATCATTGGTACTAGAAATGGGGCTAGGGCACGGCTAGTCAGTTTTATTTGTTCATAAATGTCAGTTTCCTGAACTACGCTCGATTCATCATGGCTTGAGTTACTCCGTGTCCTGCGTTCATTATTGTCTCGGATAAGAGCCAAACCGAGGAGAACATTTCCGTATACAAACTTGGCCTCAATTAGCGAAATATCTGATTTTGCATCTTTCATCTCTGTTTTGAGATACTTATTATCTATATTTACATAAAAAGTGTGGACAGTTTTCTCCTCACCATCTTCTAGGCATGTATCGGCAATAACTTTTGTTGATGAAAATTCATCGAAGTTTGCGGTGGGCCAATCTTCTTGCCGAACTCTCTTGATGTCGGGCAATTTAATACCGAATGGCTCCTCGTCTCCTGTCTCACTGCCCCCTGCTGTGCGGCTGCGACGTTTACCATTTCCTTTTCCTCCGCCTGACTGATTTACGATGGTAAGTGTCAATATGTTAGTGAAGCCGTCAGGATTCACATCATCACTGACACAGCATTTTAAGGAAAGTCTATCGCCAACATTTACATTATCGGGAAGCTCAATGCTCCAGTTCCCGTACCCGTTATGCAAGATCAGATTACTATCCATTGAAACTGTATCTTCGTCTCGATCTGCTAGCTTCACAAGAAAGCGTCCAGGCATGATTGACCTTTCGAAATAGCCGTTAGCCACATCAGTATCGAACTTGATCCTGCAACGTTTCCCGATATCAGCCTCACGCTCAAGCGATTCTCCTTGCCTCTTCTTGTGAAACTTGAAGAAGGTTGGATGTGGTTTTCCAGAATATAGTTTTTTTCCTGCTTCACTTCCATCTTTTCCAGTTGCCTGACCACCCCGTCTTTTAAACGGGTTGTTCAGCCGAGGACCTTTCAGGAATAGTGATGCCAACGTTGGCGATGATCTAAGGATTGAACTCAAAACATCTTCCAATGGTTTAGATGCCTCAAGACGTTCAGAGATTTCACTTTGCCGTCGTCGTTCCCGGAGATCTCTTAACGGTTGATGATTTGCCAAAATGTCTTCCATTTGTTTCTCTATGGCCCCTCGAAGATGACCGGAACTGAGTCGATCTCTACTATTCATAAACAAATCTTCGCGTGCGCTCACAGAAATTTTGGAGCAGTCTACTAACACAAGTAGAGAATCTGCCAACCTATGCATTTTTACTTTGTTACGTGCGAAGATAGTTTTTGGAATTGACCCGTGGGTCTGTCCATTTATAGTAAATACTATGCCTTCGTTCGTTCGGTATGTTTGGGCCTTGCCTTTCTGAAATGCGTAGATACGCGCAACCATGTTATGCCCTTCGACCTGAAAGGGCACTGCATGCGGGAAACCATTTTCAAGATTGCCACCACGTCCATCCTCAAGTCGAGCGACCAGGCCGCTGAGAGAAGTAGCGAAACTGGCTTCAGCCGTGCCCTTGAAATTTCTACACTCATGTAGTCGGACGGGAAGCGCTATCTCCGGCATAAGGATTTCTAATCGGTACAGTAAGCCATCCTTCATCAAGAGGTGGCTTTTGAAACCCTTCATATCATAGTTGTACAGCTTCAGTGCAGAGCCCCACTTGATATGCCGTTCGTATGGTTGGTTATGTTCTGGCATTAATGGTAACGAATCAGCGTAAAATCTAAGAACACCCCGCTTCGCTTTGTCATCGTTTGCTAAAACGGGAGCCAAATACTTGTAAACCGAGTTACGCACTGCCCCAATCTCCAGTATCGGAAGCTCGCGTCGTACAATCGTGAATCCCCATAACTCCGCTGATGAATCAGTTTTCTTCCTTGCTGCTGCTACGAGGGCTGGATTGCGGCGAGAAATTACGAGTTGAAAACGGTTTTCTCCACAGAATTTTAGCGCGCCCGTACCTCCCATGTTAAATTTTCCTTGGACAAAAGGAACGCGGAGTTTGTTTTCACGGTCGATAGACAAAAAAGTTTCTGGTAAATCATTTGGTGTTTGTCCTTCCCCTATATCAGCAATTGTTAAACAAGGATTCTGCCGTATTCCGGTCGCTGCCAAAGTGATGTTTCGAGATTCCTCTGTACGCTGTTTCTGCGGCCAATCTCGAATGGTGCCGCCGCTTTCGGCATTGATCTCTTTACCTTCGAAGAATTTTGCAACAGCATGACGAATAGAAGACGGAGCATTGGAAGATTTAGGATCAATACCTTTTACCAGACACTCATTCATCAAACGTGCATCGACCGAATTGATTATCTTTTCCACAAGAGCTGCTTCTGGCCTGCTTTGTTGGTTTCCAATAGTTGAAAAGTTGCCGGAACGGTCTCCATATTCTCGCCACACTTCTGGTTTATCCCAATAATTACGTGACTTCAAAATTGAAATCACTGTGTCTTCATCATCTGCGCGTAACAATTCCATAAGGAATTTTCTATTTTCTTCATCTGTCTTCCCTTTATTTTTACTCATAGGATTCCTCCGGTAGCAATTTCCAGATACTTTCCATTGCTTCCTGCACCGATTCATCGCCTAATTTATATACTCCTCTACGCAATTCTAAAATCTGTTTCTTTTTAACAAGAAGAGATAAAACGGAGTACATGTGATAAGAAGGACTACCTCCATAGTTCTTAAATTCCTTAAGGAGAACTTCTGATGTGAAAGTTTTACCATCTTTACCGATTCTGGCCGCTATCTCTCCAAATTGTTGGTAAATCAGGAAAGGAACAATTTGCTTGTACACTGACTTCTTATTC
>JAPOSJ010000220.1 GCA_026709745.1 Candidatus Dadabacteria bacterium
GTATATTCCTTGAACTTTTCGTAGCTTCCAGTCTGGCAGGCTTCCTGGAGCTTGTGCACGGTGCGGGGGTGATACATGTGGCGCTCTCCGTCGGGTCTCCACCTGTAGACCCCTCCGCTATCAAGCGTGGCAGTATCAACCTCCCTGTCGGCATAGGCCCTTGAGTGGCGTCTTACAGACTCTTGGGCTATCACGTCTATCCCCACTCCCTGTATTCTGGACGCCGTCCAAGTGAAATATTTCTCAATAAACCCGGTGTTAAGTCCGAGAGCCTCGAATATCTGCGCCCCGTGGTAGCTCTGCACTGTGGAGATGCCGATTTTGGACATTATCTTCACTATGCCCTTTACAAGACTTTTCACGTAACCGGAGACTGCCTCCTCGTAAGATAAGCCCACAAGCACCTTCTGGTTTATCATGCCATTTAGAGTCTCATAAGCCATGTAAGGTGCTATGGCACTTGCTCCGTAGCCTATAAGAAGGGCCATGTGGTGTGTTTCTCTCGGCTCGCCTGACTCAACCACGAGAGCCGCACGCATTCTTTTTCCGTTTCTTATCAAGTAGTGGTGAAGTCCCGATACCGCAAGCAGTGCTGGAACGGGGGCGTTTTGTGCGTCAAATCCTCTGTCAGAGAGAACCAGGATGTTGACGCCTTTGTCTATCAATTCGTCCGCACGGGCAAATATGCCCGAGAGGGCGTCTTCAAGACCTTCTGTTCCCCTTTGCGGAGCAAAAAGTGTGGGTATTACTTCGCAGTGGAACTTCTCCCCAGAGAGGGTTTTCAGCTTCTGGATCTCAGGATTCGTCAGAAAAGGAGTCTCAAGCTCTATTTTCTCGCAGCTTTTCTCCCCGGGACTCAGTATGTTGGACGTTGCACCCAGAGTGACCATGGTTCCCGTTATGAGTTCTTCACGTATGGCGTCGATAGCGGGATTTGTGACCTGGGCAAACATCTGCTTGAAGTAGTTGTAAAGAAGCTTTGATTCATCAGAAAGCGCCGCAAGCGGGGTATCGACTCCCATGGCACCCACGGGCTCCACGGCGTTTTTCGACATCGGACCCAGAAGAATGCGCAGATCCTCAAACGTATAGCCAAAGACCCTCTGCCTCACGAGAAGTCTTTGGTAATCATACTCGGGCGGATTCTCCTCGGGCTCCCCTTCCATGATTCCGGAGAAGCTCTCCATATTTTTCTCAAGCCATTTTCCATAGGGTTTTTCTATGGAAATTCTGTGCTTGAGTTCTGTATCGCCAACTATGCGGCCTTCGCGAGTATCTATAAGAAGCATTCTTCCCGGAAGCAACCGTCCCTTGTAGCTTATTCTCTCGGGCGGTATGTCAAGTACTCCGACTTCTGAGCCGAGCACTACAATGTCGTCCTTGGTAACGTAGTATCTGGTGGGACGCAGACCGTTTCTGTCAAGCACCGCTCCAACTTTCTCGCCATCTGTGAAAGCTATGGAGGCGGGACCGTCCCAAGGTTCCATAAGACAGCTGTGGAACCTATAGAAATCCTTTTTCTCGGCGGACATGCTCTCGTGTTTTGACCACGGCTCTGGAATCATCATCATCACGGCGTGCTCTATTGAGTAGCCAGACAGACACAGAAACTCCATGGCATTATCAAATGAGGTGGAATCGCTTCCCTCGGGAGCTATCACCGGGAATATCTTTTCCATATCGTCCCCGTAGAACCCGGATTCCAGAACCGCCTGTCTTGAATGCATCCAGTTTATATTTCCTCGAAGCGTGTTTATCTCGCCGTTGTGTATCACGTACCTGTAGGGGTGAGCTCTGTTCCAGCTCGGAAATGTGTTCGTGCTGAAACGCGAGTGCACAAGGGCTATCGCACTTTCCATGAGGTCAGAGTCAAGATCCGGGAAGTAGGGTCCAAGCTGCCATGTGACAAGCATCCCCTTGTAGACTATGGTTCTCGATGAAAGGCTCGGCACGTAGAAATGCTCGTCGCGCCCGGCGGCTTTTATTTCTACCTCCGCACGCTTTCTTATTATATAGAGCCTTCTCTCGAAGTCGTCTCCGGCGGGGGTTTCATCCCCACGGCCGATGAATATCTGCCTTATCCCTGGCTCGCTTCCAAGAGCTGTAGCCCCTAGAGAGGAATTGTCGGTTGGAACGTTCCGCCAGCCGAGAACCACCTGACCCTCCTCGACAACTATATCCTCAAGTCTCTTTTTTGTTTTCTTCTCAACGGAAGGGTCTGGAGAAAGGAATAGCATTCCAACTCCGTAATCCTCCTCCGCAGGGAGAGTGATTCCCTCAGCTTTGAGAACCTCGATGAAAAACGCGTGGGGTTTCTGGAAAAGTATTCCCGCTCCGTCTCCGGTGTTGGGCTCACATCCGCAGGCACCGCGGTGCTCGAGATTTTTCAACACTGTTATGGCATGGCGGATTATAGTGTTTGACCTTACGCCCTTAACGTTAACAACAAATCCTATTCCACAAGAATCGTGTTCAAACTCAGGGTCGTAGAGCCCCTTTTTTTCAGGAAATTTCTTCAAACTCATATGATTGTTCGCCTGTTGTGTTGTTATGAAAAAAACAACGCGAGAGCTAATACGGCTTAAGCAACCTCTTCAAATACCTTTCCTTGATTATAACATAAAATACCGGTCTCCGCACACACCCATACCGGTGGTTATAATGATAAGGAGAGATGAAGACTGATCCAGAAGAAATTAAAGAGAAAAAAGAGCCTGGAGAGATAGTTCTGTCTTTCCACATGGAGTCAAGTGCTACTTTGTGGAACAGGATATTCGAGGGATTTTC
>JAPOSJ010000213.1 GCA_026709745.1 Candidatus Dadabacteria bacterium
GTTCCGTTTTCAAGTCCTCTCTCTTCAGACGGAATCCCTATATTGGCATCACTGCCTTTTTCAAGCTCTATACCAGCAACAGCGGCTCCGACAGTAAGTGTAGGCTTTTTCGCCATATTCTCTCTTACTTTCTTGGCACTGTCTCCCATGATGGATGCCTGGATCCTTCCTGACCAGAGCAGACCTGTGTCCTTTTTGTCGTTTTTCTCGTTTGTCCCCTCTCCCTGGAAAAGACCCAGATCGTAGCGGATCATTCCATCGCCCATAAGACCGTAAACACCGACACCTATGTCCCTGTCGTACTCAAAGTAATCGGTTATTATCGAGCGACCAACCAGCTGCAGGGCTGATGAGGAGTTGAGAACCTCTCTGTTAAACGGAACTTTGTACTGACCTACCGTGGGAACAAAAGCCTTGTTCTTCGCAAACGAAAGCTTCATATCCTTTAGCTCTCCCTCTCTTGAGAAATCGTACTGAAACTTATATTTCATCCAGGGAGCAAAAGCGTTGCCGTCCCAGGTCACCCTGAGCCTTCTCACCCTGAAACCAAACCCTTCGTCATCGTCCATGTTGGTGTCTGGGTCTATATAGTTGGCGAGGAACTGCCCACGAAGCCTCATCCTAAGCTTGTAGTTCTCGTCCGCTGTCTGGAAAGTAAGACCAGTGCCTTTTTTTGTTTTTACCTTTATCTTGTTGTACCAGGCTTTCGTATCCGTAGCCTCGTACATCTTCATATTCATCTGCTGATTCTGTTCTTCAAGACTCTCTATCTGCTGCTTCAGTTCCTTGATCTGTTCCTTGATGCTCAGTTCTCCGCCAGCCTGTGCTGGAAAAGACATAAAGGGAAGCAGCATCATGAAAGACACAGCTAAAACTGCTAAAAATCTCATCTTAGATCCTCCTTGATATATTATTACTCTGGTTTGAACAACTTTGTGGCCTGAAGGATATGCGCCGATGATTAACCGGAAATAAACAAACTGTTAGTTTCATGTTAAGGGCCGGGCAAGGAATTGATGTACACTCTCGTATTCTGTACATTACGATTTAATAAAGATGAGAAAACTTGTAGCGGTAATAGATGATGAAAAAGACATACTGAATCTGATAACCCACCACCTCAAGCGCGAAGGATATCAGGTAAAGACGTTTCAGAGTGGAAAGGACTTTCTGCTCTACGTGAATTCTGTCCCCCCGGACCTGGTACTGCTTGACATCATGCTCCCAGGCATGGACGGTCTTGAGATCTGCAAGATACTTAAAAATCAACCCTCAACAGAGTCCATACCCATAATCATGATCACCGCGAAATCCACTGAGGCTGATATAGTGGTCGGTCTTGAGCTCGGCGCAGACGACTACATAGTCAAGCCTTTCAGAACCCGGGAACTTGTTGCCAGAGTGAAAAGTATTATGAGACGGTACACGATAAAAGACCATGGGGACGGGTCGTTTAGGTTCGGCCCACTTAGAATAGACCCTGCAAGCTACGAGGTATCGGTCAATTCTCAGAAAATCGATCTCACCACCACCGAGTTCAGAATACTTGCGACCCTCTGTGAGGCAAAAGGAAAGGTCTTCACCCGTGACCAGTTGCTCAAAAGAAAAACCCTCTGGGGAGATGAAAAGGTGGTTTTTGACAGAACAATAGACGTTCACATAAAAAACCTGAGAGAAAAACTGGGTTCTGCCGGTAAGATGATAAAGACGGTAAGAGGAATCGGATACAAGCTAGAAGAAATCCAACCGGTTTGAAGATATTCAGAAAACATTTTATTTCCCTGTTCTGCCTGGCCGTTGCGACAGCGCTGCTGGCAATGCTGCTTTCCCCACAACTCAGGATCCTGGGCTATATATCCTATCTTGCTGCATTTCTCGCTTTCGGATTCGTTCTCTCGTTTATAATCGAAAGGAATATTCAGAAGGATTACTCAAGAATATCGAAGGCACTTGAACTTCTGCCTGAAAAACAGAAAAAGGCCCGCAAGACAGGACGAAAGGTAAGTGATCTTGACACTGGAATATCTGTCTCCATAAGCGAGCTCTCGGAGAAGATTTCCCTTCAGATACAATCAACAGAGAGAGAGAGAAACCAGCTCAAAGGCATAATTGAGTCCATGAGGGAAGGGGTCATAGTAATATCGAGGGAAGAGGACCTAATACTTGTAAACAACGCTGCAAAGGAGATGCTGGGAATTGACGACGCAGCGATAAACCGCCCCTACATAGAGACAGTGAGAAACCCTGATCTCCAGAAATTCATCTCACGTATGCAGCAAAAGAAAAAATCTGCCACTCAGGAAATCTCCGTTTTTTATCCGAGGGAAAGATCATATCTGGTGAGTGTCCTCGTAAGCGCCCGCTACAGGGAAATTATTGTGGTCATTTTCGATATAACGGAGTTCAAGAAACTTGAACAGATGAAGGCCGATTTCGTGGCGAATGTCTCCCACGAGCTAAGAACACCTCTTACGTCCATAAAGGGATACATCGAAACGCTTCTTGATAGAAACTACGACACGGACAAGGAGAAAAACGACTTTCTCAAGATAATAGAGCAGAACACAGACAGACTTATAGCCATAGCATCTGACCTGCTTATTATCTCGGAGCTTGAAAGTGGGAAACCCGATCCCTGGGACTCAAATAAAGGATATGAAGACGTCGACATTGGGGAAACCATCATTCGCTCAGCAAGTTCTCTTGACTCCCTTTTCTCAAGAAAGGGAGTCAATCTCTCTCTTGAGATTGAAGATGACATGCCCCCCTATAAGGC
>JAPOSJ010000230.1 GCA_026709745.1 Candidatus Dadabacteria bacterium
CTCCAACCTTAAACATCGCCTTTTCAGGGAACGCTTCGGCCCCTTTCTCAAGATTTGTAGTTATAGGTTCCCACTGTGAAGTGTCTTCAAATTTGCCGAAGGGAAGGTCTCCGCTTCCCAAGTAAGCGGCATCGCGCGGTTTGAATAATAGTTGCATTTACTGTAACCTCCTGAGCAGTCTTACAGTGTTTGGAAATGGAAAGGCACTGTAAAAATCCATATTATTATAGGTTAATCGGTACTTTATTGCAAACCCTGTTTTTTCGGTCCCTAAAACACCCCTCACCTGTCTAGTGTGGAACTTAGAGTGCCTGTGATCTGATGGGAATTTTAAATCTGCTGATTTTTACCCTGAGTTTCGTTCTTCTGTGGAAGGGGGGTCACCTTCTGGTTAAAGGTGCCTCTGGAGTTGCCACACATACAGGCATGGGATCCTTTTTCGTGGGATTAATAGTGGTGGCACTGGGAACTTCCATGCCCGAATTCGCTGTTTGCCTTGTGGCGGTAATAGAGGGTTCAAGCGATATAGCCGTTGGAAACATGGTCGGGAGCAATATTGCCAATATCGGCCTTATTTTCGGCCTGATAGCCCTTATAAGTCCCATAGTGATAAGCAGGCAAGCATGGGTTCAGCAGAAGTTTCCACTTCTTTTTCTTCTGCTTATGACTTTTGCCGCCTACGGTCTCAGCCGCTCCGCATTCTCCATAGGAAGAGGCGAAGGGATGTTGCTGTTTCTCCTGCTTGGCATCCTTTTATTCCTGCCTTACAAAAAATCTCCAGAAGAAAAGAGGGAGATTTTATCCAGACGGCAGGATAACAGCGTGTGGAAATTTTTATTCTACGCAGTTCTAGGTTCTTTGCTTCTGGCTGGAAGTGCGCACTTTCTGGTTAACAGCGCAAGGGAGATCGCCTTACAAAGTGGAGTACGTGAGCTATTCATAGTGGTAACGGCGGTAGCTCTTGGAACTTCGCTTCCAGAACTCAGCACCTCGTTTGTAGCAGCTTTGAGAAAAGAACAAAACATAGTTGTGGGGAATATAATAGGAAGCAATTTCTTTAATCTTGGGTATCTGGGTCTTGTTGCAGTTATCCGGCCAGTAGACATAAACAGGTCCATGTTCGCAAAGACCTCTGAATTCGTGTTTCTTATAGTGTTTACAGTTCTGCTGGTGTGCTTGATCGGAAAAACGCAGATAAGCAGAAACAGTATCGGAAAAAAGAAGGGTGTGCTCCTGCTTGTTGTCTATGCGTCATTTCTCTATTTCATTTCGGCTTCACTTTCTTGACCGCAGCTTTAGTCCGCTTTTATGCCTGTCCCAAGTGGAATCGGATATGTTTTTGAGTTCTGAAACCGCAATTTTCTGGGTCGAGGTAAGTGGATACTCATCATAGACTTCAATGAACCTGGGCACCATTGCCACCATTACCTTCTCGGCCATCCATTCGCAGAACTCTACGGGATCAAAATCCTTCCCTTCCTTGAGTATCAGGTTAAGCTTGATTTCGTCATCCGATATGTCGGGCAGTCTTATACCTACGGCTACGGCTTCCCGAACTGAATTATGCTCCTCCGATACATCGGCTACAGCTACAGGATCTACGTTCTCTCCCGACACACGTATCCTGCTGTAGCGGCCCATGAAGTAGTATCTCCCGTCGGTTCCCACTGCAAACAGGTCATCCGAATTGAAAAAGCCTTGGTCGTCAAATGCATTTTTCGTTCTTCTCTCGTCCTTGAAATATTCATCCAGGGTAGTGTGGGGAACCAGAGGCTTTATGAAAAGAAGTCCTTTTTCCTCCTCCGCAGGAGCCGGGTTATTATCCACGTCCCAGAGCTTTTCTATTATCTCATCCGTGTTAAGCGGGTTTCTTATCTCGAGATGGTATCCCTCGACGGGAAAACCGCAAGAGCCAAGGTTCTCGTCCTCAGGATCTTTCCAAAGCGGCATGCCCATTTCGGTTGACCCATAGCCTTCCACTATTTTCGTATTGAACCTTTCCTCAAACTCACGAAGCTTTTTCGGCGCGGGACCTGAAAGCATCATCCTTATGCCATGTTTTGAATCCCATTCCGAAGGCGGAGAACCCCATATGTACTCGGGCACAGCTCCCAGCATGTTTGCCCCGGTCGCCCCGCAGCCAGCCGCCCACTTCCAGAAATTGGAAGCTGAAAATCTCGGGAAGAAAACCGCCGAACCGCCAACAGCTATCGAAACAAACAGGCACATCACCTGTGCGTTTGCGTGTCCCAAGGAAAGAACAGTCATCAGAATATCCTCGCTCCTGAGTCCCTGCTGCTGTATGAAGGAGCGGACAGTCATGATCACTCCTCCGTGGTCCCGGATAACCCCTTTGGGCATTCCCGTGGTACCGGAGGTGAACATGCATCTCTCCTTGTCAGCGATTGTAACGTCAACTCCCAGGTTTTCAGATGAGTACTGATCAAAGACGGAAAAAGGAAGCGTCTTTATGCCCCCTATATCCGACGGAACCTCTTCTGAGACAAGAAAAATAGCCTCGAGATTCTCAAGCCTCTCCGCTATTTCGCTTATGTAGGGAAGGCTTTGGGTATCAACAACGAGCACTCGCATTTCAGAGTAGTTTATTACGTAAGCAAGCCTCTCGCCTTTTTCATCCTTGTTTATAGGAACTTGGACCGCACCCGATTTGTGTGCGGCGATAATCGATATGACATATTCTGAGCAGTTGAG
>JAPOSJ010000086.1 GCA_026709745.1 Candidatus Dadabacteria bacterium
CATCGACTTTCTCTTCTGAATTATAACGGAGTGAAGAAATGCGGTTCCCGTAAGCCATGGCATAAACGCGGCGTTCGCAACCGGATCCCAAGCCCAGTATCCTCCCCAGCCAAGTTCAAGATATGCCCATCTGGCCCCGAGAAGAAGCCCCGCAGAGAGAAACATCCAGGAAAAAAGGGCGTATTTTCTGCAGTTCCTTATCCATTCATCCCCCAGACGACCGCTGAGCAAGGCACCAATGCCGAAAGCAAAAGGTATTGTAATTCCAACATATCCGACATAAAGAGTGACAGGGTGGATTGCCATGTATGCGTTCTGAAGAATCGGATTAAGCCCCCTTCCTTCCCCGACTGCCAAGCCCAGTTTTTCAAATGGGTCTTCCACATAAGCTATGAGAAAAAGAAAGAAAAGAGAAACAGCACACAGAACCGCGTTTACATAAGGGTCTCCGCCCTTTTCTCTGCTTCTAATAACCACAAAAGCCGCGTACAGAGAAAGAACAAAGTTCCAGAGAAGCAGGGATCCCGCCTGACCGGCCCAAAGGGCCGTCACTCTGTATATCACCGGGAGGTCGGTGCTTGTATTAAGAGCTACGTACCTGAGTGAAAAATCAAGGGTTACAAGTTCGTAGACAAGACAGCACACTGCTACCAGAAGAAGAAAAGCCACCGAGACGAGACCGTTTCCGCCGCTTTGAGCGAATACGCGGCTCTTTGTTTTAGCGGCAACAGCACATGCAACAAGACTGTATATGGTGATAAAAAAGGAAAGAAGTATAGCTATACTTCCGAGATCAGACATTGCTAACCTTCTTTTCTCTCGTAGGGGCCTTCTTCGGATTCATACTTGGTGGGACATTTTGCAAGCAACAGGTCTGCCTCAAAGATGTTACCGGCATAAAACTTACCCTCAACAACCGCTTCAACTCCGTCTGTGAATATATCAGGAATTATGCCGTCGTACTCGACATGGATTTCACCCTTGCCATCCGCTATGGTAAACCGAAGCGAATCGTCAAGCTCGTTCTTTATTGAACCGTGAACTACGGTTCCTGAAACCCTTATCTTCTGCCCGTAGATATCCGGGATGTCCTCTAAAAGTTCGTCAACCGTTATGTAGTAGACCATAGAATCTTTGACTCCTGCGAAGACAAGCCAGGAAACAAGAGAAACTATCACCAGAATAGGAAGTATAAGTTTGAGCCTGTCCTTCAACTTCCACCTCCACTTCCGGTGCCGTACCTGTCCGATAGTTTTTTCCTTAAGGAAACAGACTTTGCGCACAGGTAGAGTACATAAGCAATAAGAGAACCCCACACCACTACGCTTGACCAGAAAAAATATTCCATCGCAGAACTACCCCTCTAGCCCGCCCCGGGCGTAAAGCTGATTTTCCATGTTCATTATCCTTATTCTCTCACCAAGAAGTAAAACGAAAAGAAGCGTGAATCCAAGCAGAGTAACCAAAAGAGTGTGCATCATGGCGGGATCTATTCCTCCTCCGCCGGGTCCGAAAACCACGGGCGATATCCCCCTTTTTATACGGGCCGAAACATAGACCAGGGGAAGATCAACATATGCTATTATAGCGAATATGGCTGAGTATCTCGCCTTTTTCCCACGCCCGCCTGAGCCTGAGCGCAGAACCAGATAAACAGCGTAAAGGACCCAGAGAATAAACGTGGTAGTTAATTGTGGATCCCAAGTCCACCAGGTTCCCCAGACTGGTTTTGCCCATATACTGCCGGTGATAATCGTAAGAGTAAGAAGTAGCATACCTATCTCAGCCGAGCAGTAGGCAAGAGTATCCCACTTGGCCGTTTCCTTTATGAGATAATATATGCTCGCCACGAAAACCACAGTAAACGCCACCGTAGCAGCCCAGACTGTACCCATGTGGAAATAGAAAATTCTCTGCACATGGCCCATTACTACTTCCGTAGGTGCATAAAAAAGCGTCATCCAGGTAGCAAGGACCATCAGCGCAAACGTCAGGAGAAACAGTATATTTCGCATTCTTTCAGTAAAGAAAGCAGGTCAGTCCCCGCTGTCCTCAATAAGATACTCAAACAGAATAGAGCATAAAAGGATGAAGATTATATCGAAGGAAACCAGCACCTGTAAAGAAAAAGCGTAGTAATCCGGAGGTCTTCCTTCCAGTATTGAAGAACATACTCCGACTGAGGTAATCACTACAGGTATGATGAGGGGAAAAACCAGCAGTGGAAGCATCATATCACGAAGCTTTGTATTAAGGGCCATGGAAGAAAAAAAAGTGCCAAGCGATACAAACCCTATAGTTCCAAGAACCATAACCCCGAGAAAAGGAAGTATGGTGCCAGTAAATGAAAGCGAAATCTCCTTTGAGTCAAAAAGAAAAAACAGGAGGAAAAGCGGAAGTATGAAAAGCTCGGAGAGAAGAACCATAACAGTGTTTGAAAGCAGTTTTCCGAGATAGATGCAACTTCTGCTTACAGGAGTCAAAAGAAGAAAGGCGAAGGCATTATTTTCTTTTTCAAGCGAAAAAGATCTTCCAAGAGCCAGGAGACCGGAAAAAATAAAAGTTATCCATATAACAGCTGAGATCGCACGGGAATCAACATCCGAGCGGAATTCAAAAGCAACATTGAAAACCAGAAGAAGCAGAAGTGAAAATACAAATATCGTCGGAAATATCTGCTTTGAACCCGCCTCCCCCAGGAAAACCTTTCT
>JAPOSJ010000108.1 GCA_026709745.1 Candidatus Dadabacteria bacterium
TTCGGATATTAGACTCCATGATCTTGTATTAAGAAGAGATCAAGTGTTATGGACAGGCGCTCTCGGAACAATGGATAAGTGATGGAAGAATTTTCATGAACCTGGGCAGGATACAAAAAGTGCATTTGGTCTCTCATCTTGCTGATATGGGAATGAGAGTGGAGGGAGTTAAATGGTCAGTGGTTTTTGGAATTGTTTCCGGTTCCCACCTTGTTATGTCCGTCAGAAACAGTGGGTCCGTCAAAAGTGCAGGACGTCTGCTTTTCGAGCTTTTCGATGAAATTGGAAGCGCTGGAGGGCACCGCTCCTACGCAAGAGCCGTGATTCCCATGAGCGAGGTAAAGAAACTTATAGGAAAGACTTCTCGCGCCAATATAGAGCAGTGGATCGACAGAGTGTTCAGAACCGCGACCGCTCAAAATGCCTGAGGACGCAATATTGCCTTTTTCCCCTTGTGACTTGGTTTTTAACCAAAGTTTTCCTCTATCTCTTATAGAGATTGGTTATCGGGAAGCGGCGGTCTTTTCCGAATGCAAGAGACGTTATTTTTACCCCAGGAGCACTCTGCCTTCTTTTGTATTCGTTTGTATTTACCATTCTGATTATTTTCCGCACTACACTTTTTTTCTCCCCTAGTTTTGCTATGTCGTCGACCCCGAGGCCATCCTCCACATAGGCTTTCAGTATTCTGTCAAGCGTGTCGTACTCTGGAAGTGAATCGGTGTCCCTCTGGCCGGGACGAAGCTCTGCTGAAGGTGCTTTTTCGATCACGGATTTCGGTATTATTTCCTCTCTCCTAAGACTGTTGTAGTAATGGGAAAGTTCGTAAACCATAGTTTTAGGCACGTCCTTTATCACAGCGAATCCGCCGGACATGTCACCGTAGAGAGTTGAGTATCCCACAGCTAGTTCGCTCTTGTTAGATGTGGCGAGCACTAACCACCCGAATTTGTTTGACAGTGCCATGAGAATATTTCCTCGTATTCTCGCCTGGATGTTCTCCTCCGTCACATCGTCCTCCCTTCCGGAGAAAAGCTCTACAAATATCTCCTTGTAGCACGTGAAGGCATCTTCTATGGGAATTCTCAGAAGTTCAATTCCGAGATTGTTCGCAAGCTTCTCCGCGTCGGTAATGCTTCCCTCAGAACTGTACACAGAAGGCATGGAGACTCCGACGACCTTTGAAGGTCCTATGGCTTCTGCCGCAACGACAGCAGTAAGCGAAGAGTCTATGCCGCCGCTTAGCCCGACCACTACTTTTTTAAAGCCGTTTTTCCTTATATAGTCCCCGGTGCCGAGTACGAGTGCCGAGAAAGCAGCCTTAAGCGGGTCTCTGGGGGTAACAGTAATGGTTTCGGGAATTTTCACTTTCCGCTTTGCCTTCGCAGGTTTGAGAGTGAATGTCTGCAGCTGGTTCTCCTCGAAGGAGAGTTCATATCTCGTTTTTCTTATTGTAGGAGTGTTCAGCCTTGATTTGTAAACTTTCTCGGTGTTGACGTCGCAGACCAGCAAATCTTCCTCGAAGTTTTGGGCGGTAGCGACAATCTTGCCCTTTTCGTCTATGAACATACTGTTTCCGTCAAACACTAGTTCATCCTGTCCCCCAACCATGTTGCAGTAGGCTATTATGGTGTTGTAGTCAACTGCTCTTGTTGCAAGCATCCTCTCCCTTGCCAGAGGTTTTCCCATATAGTAGGGGGATGCCGAGAGGTTGAATATGATCTGGGCGTTTCCGAGCAATACTTGGCTTCTTATGGGTTCTCCGGGGTACCATATGTCTTCGCAGATAGTGACACCGAAAGTCATTTTCCCCATGGAGTAAACTGGAGACCGTCTTTCTGATAGAAAGTAGCGGTTCTCATCGAACACTCCGTAGTTTGGAAGGCGTAGTTTGTTGTATACATCGACTAACTCTGTTCCCTGGATTACGGCCGCCGAGTTAAATATGTCGTCCTTTTTGTCTACGAATCCCACTATGACGATCATGTTATCCGGACAGCGTTGTTTTATTTCATCAAGAGCCCTGATGTTGTCGTCAATAAATTCGGTCTTGAGAAGAAGGTCTTCCGGAGGGTAGCCCGTTACGGCAAGCTCGGGGAAACACAGTATGTCTATGTCGAGGTCTCGTGCCGCCTCGATCGCTTGTATTATTTTTTTCGTGTTTCCGGGTATGTCGCCCACACTCGGGTTGATCTGGGAGAGTCCAGTCCGCAACTGTTTCATTTAAAAATTATACTCGCAACTGCCGAATATTTCGAGAACCGGATTTCAAGCTGTGGTGCGGACAGTTGTTGCAAACAGAGTGCAAGGGTATTTCAAAGATAACCGATGGGAATTGCTATAATGTCTTCTGAAAGAGCAATGTCCTTTTCAACAAAGCAGAAAACTGTTCTGTGCCCTACTTTTTTACCCAGTTTTTTAATCAGGTGGAAATGTCTGGACGCTGTGACTGACGGCGTCGCCGTTTTCTTAAACTCCACGGGATGAATACTGTCGCCAGCCTCAATCAAAAGGTCGACTTCATTTTTGCTCAAGATCTCGGTAGTAGTAAAAATATGGCTCAATTTCGTTGTGGTAGTAGCTTTTGAGAATCTTCGAAAACAAGTATGTCTCAAGAATGGCACCTGACATTGCTCCGGCCTCAAGGGAATCCGGCGTCGGCCACTTGGTAAGATAAGCTCACAGG
>JAPOSJ010000023.1:0-691 GCA_026709745.1 Candidatus Dadabacteria bacterium
CAGCGGAAATTTCTTTTCCCTGAGAAGCCGAAGCATTATCTTAACCGCATCAGCAGACACCTCTTCGCACCCGCCCACAGTGCCTTCCACTACTATCGTTACCTCCCCTTTTAGAGTTTCTCTTTCTGAGAGAACAGAAAGCACTTCTGAAAATGATCCCCTGAGCACTTCTTCATAAAGCTTTGTCATCTCCCTCGCCACGCACACCCTCCTATCTCCAAGAGTTTCTAACATTGCTTCAAGGGAACCCCGAAGCCTCTTTGCGGACTCATAGAAAACCAGAGTGTATGGATAACGGCTTACCTGGACCATAAGTTCTCTTCTTTTGCCCGAGGTTTTCGGGAAAAACCCCAGAAACAGAAAACTGTCTGTGGGAAGTCCGGAAACAACAAGTGCCGAGAGGACAGCTGAAGGACCGGGTACGGGAACTATTTCTACATCGTTTTCAATCAAAAGATTTACGAGCCTCCACCCAGGGTCGGAGATCGAAGGAGTTCCTGCATCGGAAACCAGTGCTACATTTTTCCCATCTCTGATTCTTTCAAGAAGCTTAGGTGACTTTTCAGCTTCATTATGTTCATGATAGCTTGTGAGGGCAGTCTCAATCCCGTACCGTGCAAGAAGCTTCTTTGTGTTTCTCGTATCTTCGCACGCTATAACGTCACAATCCTTAAGAATGTTTACAGCACGA
>JAPOSJ010000023.1:701-2647 GCA_026709745.1 Candidatus Dadabacteria bacterium
TGGAGCGCTCCACCCTGGCTGACAACGTCCGCGCCCTGGAACGGCTTCAAGGTTACCTATGGGAGTAGAAACCAAGTATAGCTTTCCATTAGCAGGTGCAACTTCATTGATAGGGGGAACTTTGTTCATGAAGAACAACAAACTCCTTTTTGGAGATATCAAAATATCGATCAAAGAAGCTTGTCAGTTTGGAGAGAACACTTTCTCGTTTCTGAGTACGTTCACCTCCCGGAGAGAAACGAGATACCGGAGGCAACACCTTTGCAATCGCTGTACCGGATGTGGGAATATTTCCGTCGCGGAATGCGTTTCGTACAAATGCGTATGCTTTTTCAGGATTTAGTTCCTCACTTTTGATGATATCCTCAAGTTCTTCAATTTTTTTCTTTTCGATAAATTTCTGCCAGTCATCATCTACTACAGAATGAATATCAAGCTTCGCAATGAACTGATCGATGAGATCTTTTTTGTTCCGAAGTTCAACGCTTGAACTGATTGCTTTTTCAATATCAATCAGCAGTTCGGTGTCCTTGGTATGATTTTCGTGACACTTTTTGATAAGCCCCAGGATGTAGTCAATATTGATCTCTATCTGCTTGATAAGTTCCATCTCAAAGACTAAGTCGTCATTAATATTTTCTTTCTTACTCTCAGGGCCAGGGCGAAATTCATCGTACAGGTCTATGTACATGCTGCGATAATCCTGCCAGTCACGATCTGAAAGTATTTCATTACCGGCAAATTCATCGAAAGTCGCCAGGATGTTCTGCACGCGTAATATATTGCCATAGAGTTTGATAAAGTCTTTCTGGTTCTGTTCTCCCAAAATACGTTCGCCAATAGGGAATCTGTCCTGAAGCTCCTCAACCAGGCTCCTGTAGCCATATACTTCCTTATCGCCATTTTTGTATCCGTTGTAATAATCATCATATGCTTTCAGAAGAACAATGCCTTTTGCTTCCTTGTCTCCAAAAAGGGCGATTGACTTGTTCGTAGCTTCTTCCAGATTCCGGAAGCACACAATATTCCCGAAGTTTTTTACACTGTTGAGAATGCGATTAGTACGCGAATACGCTTGCAGTAGTCCATGCAGTCGCAGGTTCTTATCAACCCACAAAGTATTGAGAGTGGTCGCATCAAATCCGGTCAAAAACATATTTACTACAATGAGAATATCAATCTCCCTGTTTTTTACTCGCTCGCTTACGTTCTTGTAATAGGTCTGAAAGTTGTCAGAAGACGTATCATAGTATGCTCCGAACATCACATTATAATCAGCGATGGCGCTCTCAAGAAAATCCCGCGAACTTTTATCAAGTCCACTTGTATCCTCTGAGTTCTCATCTATCATCCCATCGGCATCCTGTTCATTCAAGCCGAAACTGTAGATCAATGCCACTTTAAGCTTTTTGTCACTTGGTACGTCTGCGAGCTGCTTCTTGAACTCGGCATAATATTTTTTGGCTACATCAATTGAAGAAACAGCGAAAATTGAATTGAAACCGGCAAGCCTCCGGTCTTTAAGCTTATAATAACTGTTTCGCTTGGTCTTCTGGTCAAAATGTTGTCGAATATAACTCACAATGTTCGACAGACGATCAGGTGAAGCAAGTGCTGCCTCACGGTCAATATCGCTTACTTTCTTATCCTCAATATTTTCCGCTTCACGAACCGTTGAGACATAATCGACTTTGAAAGGCAGAACATTGCTGTCCGCAATCGCGTCCACTATCGTGTAAGAGTGCAATTTATCACCAAACGCTTGCTCAGTGGTCTTAAGATCAGGACGACCGCTGGAAGAAGCATTTACCGCAAAGATCGGCGTGCCGGTAAAACCGAAAAGATGATACTGCTTGAACGCCTTGGTGATCGCTGTGTGCATCTCGCCAAACTGCGACCTGTGGCATTCGTCGAAAATGAGCACCACATGATCCTCAAAGATCTTG
>JAPOSJ010000194.1 GCA_026709745.1 Candidatus Dadabacteria bacterium
GCAAGAGACGCTGCAGGAAGCGATGTGTCGAAAATGTAGCTTCGCACCCTGTTCCTGATGAAATCAACAAGGCTCCTGCTACCGGCCACGTATCCTCCTACCGAACCCACGGCTTTGGAGAGGGTACCCATGACCACAGGAACCCTCCGCTCTACCTTGAAATGTTCCGTGGCGCCGCTCCCTTTTTCCCCCAGAACTCCCATGGCATGAGCCTCATCCACCATGAGCATACATCCGTAGTGCTCAGCGATGGAGCATATCTCCCGAAGATCTGTAAGATCCCCGTCCATGCTGAACACCGTGTCCGTGACTATAAGCTTCTTTCCAGCCCCACCGTCTGCTGAGACCATGCGGCGAAGACTGTCCGTGTCAAGATGTGGATATATCCGCACGCCTGCCCGGGAAAGTCTGCATCCGTCTATTATGGAAGCGTGGTTAAGCTCATCGCTGAACACAGTGTCCCCTTCTCCGACAAGCGCCGCTATTGTTCCTACGTTTGCTAGGTAGCCGCTTGAGAAAAGAATCGCTGCCTCAGTTGACTTGAATCGCGCTATTTTTTCTTCAAGCTCTGCGTGAAGATCTGAGCTTCCGCTTACAAGCCTTGAGCCTCCCGAGCCCGTACCGTAATGAGAAAGGGCCGCGGCCGCGGCAGAAATCACTCTAGGGTCTGTAGAAAGACCAAGATAGTTGTTAGATGCCAAAAGCAGGTGCTTTTTTCCGCCGATTACTATCTCGGGAGACTGCCCCGAGGTGATCTCCGTAAGGGTTCTGAAAAGATTTTTCCCCCGTATTACCCTCAACTCATCTTCAATCCACTCAAGGCAACCGGAGGCTTCCATCTACGCTAACCTTTTTCTGTAACTTTTTTTATTGAGAGATAGGTCGCCCGCAAAAGCTTAGTGAGATCCGCTTTCTCTATTCCTACAGGAGGCATGAGCACAACCACATCGCCAAGCGGCCTTATGAGAACTCCGTGCTTGAGAGCCTCCTCCGCAACCTGCCACCCCATTTTCTCTGCAGCCTCGTAGGACTCCTTGGTCTTCTTGTCGCTTACAAGCTCAATTCCCGCCATAAGTCCTTTGTTTCTAACGTCTCCCACGTGGGATAGACCCTCAAACTCCCTAAGCTCGTTTTCAAGGAACTCGATTTTTTCAGGAAGGACAGAAAGGGTATTGTTATTTTGAAAAGCCTCAAGATTTCCCATCGCGGCTGCGCACGAAAGAGGGTTGCCAGAATAGCTATGACCGTGAAAGAATGTCTTTAACTCCTCGTGGTCTCCAAGGAACTGCTCGTAAATCTCCTCAGTCGTTATGGTAGCCGAAAGCGGAAGGTATCCCCCTGTCATTCCCTTTCCTAGTACAATCATATCGGGCGTCACACCGTCGTGTTCACACGCGAACATTTTTCCGGTTCTTCCGAAACCCGTTGCGACCTCATCAATTATCATCAGCACGTCGTAGCGGGTGCAGTATTCCCTTACTTTTGTGAGATAGCCATCGGGAGCCACCACCATTCCCCCGGCGGCCTGAACACAGGGCTCGAGTATGACGGCTGCTATCTCCCCGTGGTTCCCTCTCAGTATCTCTCCTATCTCGTCCGCGCACACAATCCCGCATCCGGGCCAGGTCTTTCCGAGCGGACACCTGTAGCAGTAATAGGAAGGAGCTCTGTAGGTCTTGAACAGAAGCGGCGAGAATGCCTTGTGAAAAGTATCTATTCCTCCTACTGAGACGGCTCCGAGAGTATCGCCGTGATAACCGTTATCGAGACACACAAAGGTCTTTTTCTCAGGCTTACCCTTGTGAAACCAGTACTGAAACGCCATCTTGAGTGCAACCTCCACGGCACTTGCACCATCCCCTGAGTAAAAAACCTTTTTGAGCCCCGGGGGACATATATCGACAAGCTTCTTTGCAAGCTCGGCGGCCGGAGGGTTCGTAATGCCGAGAAGCGTGCTGTGGCTTACAAGCTCAAGTTGCTTCTTTATGGCCCCGTCGATTTCAGGTACCCCGTGGCCATGGATGTTAACCCAGAGAGAGGATACACCGTCTATGTACTTTTTTCCCTCCGAATCCACAAGGTATGCCCCCTCGGCACGCTCGATCACTATGGGGTCTCTGCTCGCATAGTCCTTCATCTGGGTAAAGGGATGCCAGACAAATTCTCTGTCGTAAGAGCCTATCTGTTTGGATCTGTCACTCATGGCACTTCGCAAAGAGGTATCTTTTATCTTAAGAGATACCGCCGGTGCAAAGAATATAATGGAATCGGAGCTGCGTTGCTAGTTTAGAATTTCTTTTCTGACCGGCATCTGCAGATCGTCAAGCATGCGCAGATCATCCTCGGGAGAGCGTCCCGGAGTGGTAAGGTAGTTGCCGAGTATCATGGCATTTGCTCCCGCCACGAGACCCATAGCCTGAAGGTCTCTTAAGGTAACCTCTCTTCCTCCGGCCGTCATTATTATCTTGTCCGGCAACACCAGTCTGAAAATCGATATGGTCTTCACCGCCTCAATAGGCTCTATGGTTTCAAGGTTCTCAAACGGGGTTCCTGGTCTCGGGTTAAGAAAATTTATCGGTACCCACGTGGGGTTAAGATCCCGTATCTCAAAGGCAAACTCCATTCTCTGGGCAA
>JAPOSJ010000088.1 GCA_026709745.1 Candidatus Dadabacteria bacterium
CCACGCGCTGCTCAAGCGACTGTGTTACTCCGTAGCGATATATTGGCCTGCCTTCTGAGATGACCTCAAAAGAGATCCCCGGCCTTGAAAGTGCTTCTCGCTGGATAACCTCAAGGGACCTGCCAAGCTCAGTCTCGGTCCTTTTCAGAAACTTAAGTCTGGGCGGGATGTTGAAAAACAGGTTCTTAACCTCGATGGATGAACCTTTGGGATACGCAGTCTCCCTTATTTTCCTCACCACTCCCCCTTCAATGTAAATCTCGGTGCCGGAAGCCAAACCCTCGGCAGCAGTTATCATCGTAAACCTTGAAACGCTTGCTATGCTCGGAATCGCCTCGCCACGAAAACCGAGAGTCTCTATCGAGAAAAGATCGTTAATATCCCTTATCTTACTCGTGGCGTGACGCTCAATGCTCATGAGGGCATCATCAGGCGACATCCCATGGCCGTTATCAACTACCCTTACAAGCCTTCTGCCCCCGGCTTCAAGGTGTATGGATATTCTGGTGGCACCAGCGTCAATTGAATTTTCAACAAGTTCTTTTACTACCGAAGCAGGCCTCTCAACTATTTCGCCAGCAGCTATCTTGGAGACAAGCACATCGGCAAGTTTTCTTATCTTTGCCATTCAGTACTTCAGAAAAGCTTCAGGGCAATAAACAGTATGAGTATAACAAGGGGCAAAATAACTGCAGCTACCGAGAAAAAAGAAAAAGCCGAGAGGATTTTTTTCGCATGTGTCCCGAAAACATCCCGCGACTGCTCTTCTACCACGCCGAAATATTTTTTTAACATTTTCAATCTTCCACAGGCGGCACTTTCTGTGCTCTTGCCAAGTTAAGCGATTCAACAAGGGATTCGACTGAAACCGCCGGAAGGGTTACAAGATCAACCGTTCCCCTTGAGCACAGTTTTACAGAAACCTTTCCTATGGTCTCGTTATCCGGGGCTTCAACTATATTTACAAAATCGTATCTTCCCAAGGTTGCGTACTGCTCAATAACCCTAACGCCTGTCTGTTCAAGCTCTCTGTCGACTTCCTTTATTCTCCCTGGCCTTTCATTCACGGTTTTTCTGCCCTCGGAAGTAAGCCTGCTGAGTAATATGTAAATTGGCATTGAAAAAACCTGCTGTTTCCATGAGTTGTGACGAATTGCACGACGAAAAAAACTTCGGTCGCCAGCTGGCCTTTCTAGATTTATAACTTTTCTGGAAGATATCTCAAGAAAAAAAGGTCTCTTCGGGAACTTTTATAACAAAAATTCTTTGTTTATACTAGTTAAAAGTAGTTATTCTGACCTTATGAAAAACATAATACGCGCCACGACAATCGCACTCACCGTTCTGTTTTTTCCGCTTATTCTCTGCTCGCGGGCAGAAGTCGTTTACGCGCAGCCGAACCCTCGGGAAGACCTGACTGTAACGGATTATTCATGGAAGTCCCACGGGGTCGGCCGAATTGCAACGCTTGAGAAAATAACCGTCGCAAACTTAAGCTCAACAGATTACGGCAATATCAGAATCAGGGTTGATCTGCTTGGGAGAAACGGCAAATTTCTGGGCTCGCTTCACGGAACCATATCACAGGAATTGCCCGCAGGGAGCCGGGAGACCTTCTACGATCTGGACCTTGGACTCATGAGCCTTAACCTTGAAGATTCCGAGGTAATAGTAACAGGCGCCGATGTACTGAAAAGCTCTTCATCAGTAAGTGCCGAGAGCATTATTTTCATAAAGAACTGGGAGTTTGAGGGTGGAAACTTCGCGACTGAGGGTTTCATAACAGAGATCACCCTTGAGAACACTGGAGAAACTCACTTTAAGAACATAAAAGTACTCCTTACAGAAAAAGACGGTGGAAGCGGACCGGGCAGTGTTCATCAGTCCTCAGTGACGATACACGACATCCTTCCCGCTGGAGAGGAAAAAACTTTTACCGGGATAAATGTCGGCTTCTCAAGTCCAAACGCCATTGAAAGATCCATTGCCATCTCCGGAGCCGAGCCAATGACAACAAAAGAACTTAATTATACTCTCTCCGGCGGGGGAAGCCTGGGGGAGCGAATAAAGAAAAAAAGTTCCTCTGTAAGCATATTGAGAAAAAAGAATGAAGAGCAAGAGTCCGAACCCGCAAGCCAGCAGATGACATCTACTGACAAATTCGAGAACTCTTACAACGACACAACCGAAAACATCTCCTCTCTGGATGAATTAAAGGTCGACAAGAACACCGATATCTCCGAAAGACAGTACAAAGAGTCCCCAGAGGTTTTCCCCAAGCACGATATAGTTATAAGAGAGTTTAAATGGGGAAGCGGGGTTCCCGGGTCGACTGCTACACTCAGCAAGCTCGTCATCGAAAACATAAGTGATATCACTTACGAGAAAATAGAGTTTGAAATAGAATTTTTCAAATCTGGTAACACTCCCTTTGGATCAAACCGCTTCAAGATAAAACAGGTTCTTTCCCCAAAACAGGTAATGTGGCTTAAGAACGTTCAGGTCGGGTTTATAAACAAGCTCCCCGACCCGAATCACATAAAACTCAGAGTGGTAAAAGCAAAAGCCATTATGTAGAAAGCTTCTACTTTTGTTAAGAAAAAGTTTAAACGCTTGGAAAC
>JAPOSJ010000131.1 GCA_026709745.1 Candidatus Dadabacteria bacterium
CTCGGATTTTGCGATAAGGGAGAAGGAGCAACCATGATAGATGATAAGAGCACATGGGTTGGTGGAGACAAGATATCGGTAAACCCAAGCGGTGGTCTGCTCTCGCGAGGACACCCTGTCGGGGCTACTGGACTTCTTCAGACAGCCGAAATCGTAAGGCAGCTACGCGAGGAAGTGGAACCGGAACGCCAGGTAAAGGATGCCAAAGTCGGCATAATCGAGACCATGGGAGGCGCCCAGCCAGCCATGGATGGAATCACTTGTGTTGTAAGCATTCTCGGAAAGTAATTCACATATCTATCAATCATTTTTTCTGCGATATTGCATAAGCAATCATGCACAATGTGCGGTCGGCTGGAAAACCGCCCGCACACTATTTTCCCCCATTATCCAGATTACGTAAGACAGAAAATAATTACTTGATTCACAGATAAAGAAGTATTAATTTGTGTCTGGGATGATTCCACCTGAAAAATTGACTGACAGAGCCCAGGAAACTATCTTTGAGGCACAAAACGCTGCAAGGGAAAGTGGGAATCAAGCAGTGGACATTCCCCACTTACTACTTTCACTTGTGGGTCAGCCCAGGATACCGACCAAAATCCTTGAGCGTATTGGATGCGATCATTGCCCGGTTGCATCGGACCCACTGGGGTTGGGACAACCTAGCTTGCAAGATCTCTTGCAGAGTTCCGTTTTGATGGAGATGCGATTTTGTTTATAGATATGAGAGAATTGATGGAAAAACACTCAATATCGAGACTGATCGGAGCCCCTCCCGGTTATGTGGGATACGAGGAAGGGGGACAGCTTTCCGAGACAGTGAGAAGACAACCCTACTCAGTGGTGCTTTTTGACGAGATAGAAAAAGCGCATCTAGATGTGTTCAACCTTCTTCTTCAGATTCTTGATGACGGAAGGCTTACAGACGGCAAACGAAGAACCGTAGATTTCAGAAACACTGTTATAATAATGACCTCAAACCTCGGAAGCCAGCAGATACGAGACTCATCAGGCGATAGCGTGGAAATAGAACTCAGGATAAACGAAGTGCTGAAAAATCATTTTCGCCCGGAGTTTTTGAACAGAATTGATGAAATCGTCATATTCAACGGTCTCGGCAGAGCCGACATTTTCAAAATAGCCGTCATACAAATTGGCGACCTTGTTAATAGGCTTGCCGAAAAAAATCTTTCCATAGAGTTTTCGGAAAAAGCCCCTGCAAGACTGGCCGATATCGGCTATGACCCGGTTTTTGGAGCACGATCGCTTAAGCGCGCTTTGCAGAAGTATATACAGAACCCTCTTGCCAGTGAAATACTTAGGGGAAACTTTAAGGGGCCTGCAACGATAAAAGCGGATACCGACGGTGAAGGGAATTTCATCTTTGCCGAGAAATGATTGCGGATGAGAGAATGGTGGCGATTTCTTCTGGAACCTTCTCTACTGCCACAGCTGCTCTCTGTCCCGAGTTCCTGTTCTTTATCTCTACCTTCCCTTCCTTCAGGTTCCTTCGCCCGACGGTGATCTGAACCGGAACTCCAAGCAGGTCAGAGTCTTTGAATTTCACTCCAGCACTTTCTGGCCTGTCATCAATCACGACATCCGCACCGTCGCGAACAAGGATTGAGTATATCTCTTCAGCAGCATCCGTAACATCCTGCTGCTTCATATTCACGGGAATCACCGAAACCTCAAAAGGGGCCAAGGGAAGGGGAAACTTTATTCCATCATCATCGTTATTCTGCTCTATAGCTGCCGCCACCGTTCTTCCTATGCCTATTCCATAACAGCCCATGACCATCGGTCTCTCCTCTCCGCTCTCATCCACGTATGTAGCTCCCAGAGCCTCGCTGTATTTAGTCCCAAGCTTGAAGACATGTCCAACCTCAATGCCTCTTGACGCTTTGAGGACTCCATTCTCCGATACAGGACAGGGGTCCCCTTCCCTAGCCACTCTTATGTCCGCATAGGAATCGGCTTCAAAATCCCTCCCGGGATTAACGCCGGTTAAGTGGTAATCTCCCCTGTTTGCTCCCGTAACTGCATTTTTCATATTGCGTACAGATTTGTCTGCTACCACCCTGGTATTCTTTCTCTTAAGCCCCACTGGACCGCTGAATCCTAGAGGTCCGCCGGAGACATCCGAAATGGTCAGGGAATCGGCAAGTTCCACTACATCCGCTCCGAGGAAATTCTTAAGCTTGGTAAGACTGAGTTCTGTATCTCCCCTGACAAGGACTACAACCGATTCGGTCTCTGTGCTCACTATAAGAGTCTTGATCAAGTTCTCCGGCTTCACATTCAGCGCCCGTGCCACATCCTCAACTGTTTTAAGGCCCGGAGTATATACCTCAGATATATTATCAAGCCCGCCGTTGGATTTATGCCCTTCCCTTTCATCTTCAGAGACACCTATCTTCGCAAGCTCAATATTGGCCGCGTAGTCAGCTTCTGTTGAACTCATTATCACGTCTTCACCGGTGTCAGCAATAACCATGAACTCATGGGAAAAGCTTCCGCCGATATTTCCAGAATCAGCCGCAACCACCCTGAACTCAAGTCCGCATCTCTCGAATATACGCACATAGGCATCGTACATCGCCCTATAGG
>JAPOSJ010000001.1 GCA_026709745.1 Candidatus Dadabacteria bacterium
GTATGAACGGGAATGCCACCCCCGGGTTCAATTACCAGTTTTCTCATCGTGAAATTCGGAGCCTCATCAGGACCTATGAGCATCTGCCTAGTGACCCCGCTTCCAGATTCTAAAACCTCGCATTCTATATCGTCAACTTTTTTTACGTGCATGTGCTTTTACCTCCAATCATAATGTTGAATTTTATCTATAACCATACCATGATTTAAATATAAACAGCTTGTTAAGATATCATTTACCTTCCGTTTAACAGAAGTGAAAGTTTCTGCGAACAGACAAGGCGAAGAAAGCTTTGAACGACAGGTGTAACATTAGAAAACGCCTGCAGTTTTCCTTCCAGACAGAATGAAATTTCTCCTGGGCATTTCTAAAAAACCCGTTTTGGTGTAAATTGATTCTCTGCCGAGTTACGACGGTTCATCTGTTATTGAGAGAAAATCTAATCCAGTGACCGGGCCCGTACGACTGGGGCTTGTGAACCCCGCCAGGCCCGGAAGGGAGCAACGGTAGCAATAACCTCGGTGCGTTACGGATACCTGGTCACTGGCTTTTAATAAAATGGCTTACAAAGCACTCGCCCGCAAGTGGCGACCCCAGGCTTTTGAAGACCTGGTAGGTCAGGAATTTCCTGCCACAGCGCTCAGAAACTCAATTGAGTCGGGAAGAATAGCACACGCACTCCTGTTTGCGGGCCCCAGAGGGACGGGCAAGACATCCACCGCAAGGATTTTCGCCAAGGCCGTAAACTGCGAGAAAAAAGATGGAGGGAAATATCCCTGCTCAACTGGCCAGTGCTCAATCTGCGATGGGATCGCAGAGGGGAAGTCTCTTGACGTGCAGGAAATCGACGCAGCATCTCACACAGGTGTAGCCGATGTCCGCGAGATAATAGAGAGCGTGAAGTACTCTCCCGCCTCGGCTCAAAAGAAAGTCTACATAATAGACGAAGTACACATGCTCTCTCAGTCGGCTTTTAACGCACTTCTCAAAATAATGGAAGAACCACCTGAGCACGCCATTTTCATACTGGCAACCACGGAAGTGCACAAGGTTCCCCCGACCATAATGTCCCGATGCCAGAGATACGATTTCAAGAAAATATCGGTTGAGAAAATAAAAGAATCTCTCGAGCGCATAACTAAGGCGGAGGGAATAGAAATCGACTCAGAAACCCTCTACTTGATCGCCAAGGAGTCCGAGGGAAGCATGAGGGACTCTCTGAGCCTGCTTGACCAGCTGACCGTGTCTTTTGAGGACAAGATAATCCACAGAGATGTAATAGGCATTCTCGGCATACCGGATAACGAGTCGCTTAAAAACATTCTAAGCGCCGTTTTTGCAAAGGAGTCCGCAAAGTGCGTGGAGCTTGTGCGAAACGCCTCCTCGAAGGGAATAAGTCCTAGGAGGATGGCCCAGGATATCATCTACATGATGAGGAACCTGCTCTACCTAAAGATCTGCGGCAAAGACTTTGTTTCTGCCCTTTCTCCAGATGAAAAAGAAGGGCTTTCGAAGATTATAAAGGATGAGTCTTCGGAGACAGTTGAACTTCTTTTCAATCTGATAATTGACGGGGGAGAGAGAATACGCAGTTCTTTTTACCCGGAAATTGTGCTGGAACTCACGCTTGTAAAGATGTGCACCGTCGGAAAAGTCGAAAAAATAGACGATATCATAAAAAGGCTTGAGAAACTTTCGCCCGGGAGTTCCAAAACAGAGAGAACACCGGAAACTTTCTCCGGAGGGCAGAACAGAAACTCAGAAAAAGCGGTGCAGAAACGGGAAAAAATAGCTCCTGAAACAAGTGCTGATAGCACCGAACAAAAAGAGTCGGTCAAATACCAGACACAGGAAAAGGAAGAAACCCAGCAGGTTTCCGTCGGGAAGAGAACCAGAGACGGCGACCCAGGACGAGAGGAAATAGTCAACTTCGTGAGCCGCAAAGACAGGTTTCTTGCAAAGAAACTCTCCCAGGCCCACATCCTTGAGGTAAAAGGAAGCAGTGTAACAATCAAATTTCTTAAAAACGGCATAAACCATGAAAAAGAGATTAAAAAATCCAAAGAGTTAAGAAATATTCTGAATGAGATGCTTGGAGTTGAGAAAATAAGGTTAGATATCGATACCATAAACGACGAGGAAATTAACGGCGCACAACGCACCGCTAAAAAAAACTCGGCCGCGGAAGACGAGATAGTAAACTACGCCATAAGGCAGTTTGACGCCATGGTGATAAAAAGAAAAAATTTAAGTTAGGAGTGAGAACATGAAACTGGGCGGAAACATGAAGAACATCATGAAGCAGATGGGGAAAATGAAGGAGCAGATGGAGAGGCTTCAGAACGAGGCAGGAGAAAAAACGGTGGAAGCTTCTTCCGGGGGAGGAATGGTCACGGTTACGGCCAAGGCAAAGGGAGAGATATCATCAATAACCATAGAACCGGAAATAATAAGTGAAACAGATATCGAGATGCTTCAGGATCTTGTGACTGCGGCAGTGAATGAAGCTCTTTACAAGGGACAGGAACTTATGAAGGAAGAAGTTTCGCGTATTACCTCCGGCATGGGACTTCCACCAGGGCTTATC
>JAPOSJ010000105.1 GCA_026709745.1 Candidatus Dadabacteria bacterium
CTGGTCTTTTCAGATCGCAATTAAAGTACCTCTTAAGAATACTAAAAAAAAGAACATAAGCAGTCAAGGCTTTCTGCCATGCTGTAGGAAGTAAACTGAATTGAGAACAACCTTTAATTTGTTTTCAGACCATAAAAGATGTAGGAAACAAGGTAAACAATGTTGTGGAGTTATAGGATGTCTTTGCATATCTGCGGCGCAGAGAATGCCTTTTTATTTCTGTTTTCGAAGATCTGTTGTTTTCCCATGCGTGGGAATATCCGGCTTATCCGTTGTTTGCGCTTACCTATCCCGGAGTTCTCTGCATTCTGCTTTAAGTATCAGCATTGAGCAGAGGGTTTATCCCAGAAGGGGTTTCTTTGTAAGCCTTGAGAACGATTTGTGCGGCAGCTCTTGCGTCTTCTCCAGCATCATGATGGCGGAAGCGGATGCCGAGGTCGCTTGCTATGTTCGCGAGGCTGTAGCCCCTAAGGGCGTATTTCTCCGGCCATGCCCGCCGTGCCACCTGCGCACTGTCGACCCAGGTTTCCCAGCGTAGGGGCTTTCCGCATTGAGTAAATGCTTTTGAGAGTGCTCTTTGGTCAAAAAAAGTATGGCTTACAACTGTTTCTCGTAGATATTCTGATATTCTCTCGCATATCTCATAAAACCTGGGAGAACCCCTTACCATATCATAATCTATGCCGTGTACGGCGGTGTTGTAGGGATCAAAGAAGTCCCGGGGATCGACAAGCTGCGTCCACACATGAGTGATCCTTGAGGACCTGACAACCGCGATTCCCACCTGACAGATGCTTGAGACATCTGAGTTTGCCGTTTCCACGTCAACCGCCGTAAAGTTCAGTTCTTCAAGGGTCGAGATGCCTTTTTTCCCCTTCTGTGCTAGGGATACCTGCGGTTTTTCTGCTTTTCCCATCTCCATAACATTATGAATTGAAAACAGGTTTTGTGCACCATGACTTACGCCGTTTTGTTCCAGACAGACTTTAAACTCGGATTATATTGTTTATAATCTTGTGGATAAAAGGTTTTTCGGGAGGCCTCAAGTGCCCTTATACGAGTATGAGTGCGATAGCTGCATGGAGAATTACAACACGGACATAGACAATCTTGTCGACAAGCTTACCAAGACAAATGCTAGGAAAATCTTCAGGCAGAATCGGAATTTTTGCTACATTGAGGTTACAAGCGACAAGACCGGAAAGCTGTTTTTCGAACTGGGAGAGAGGGGTGTACGCGGTGCGAGAAGATTTCGTTACAAGCTTGATAAAGGAAAGATTCTTTACCTTGAGCTCAAGAACTTCCGTTTCGACCACCTTGTGTACGGAGATGAGGATCAGGGCGAAGTAAAATGCCCTCTCTGCGACGATTCCGAGACAGTGAGAAGAGTGTTTTCCACATTCAAGGCCATATTTGATGATAAAAACAAGAGGGCTCCGGGTCCTGGCGACGAACTCAGGTGGCATCTTGAATACAAGCAGCAGAAGGATGAAGAAATAGCAAGCGACTGGGTCGGTCAGGATCACCTTAACCAGTATTTCAACAGATAGGAGACGCAAATGCCCCTCTATGAATTTGAATGCGTAAAGTGTAGAGACAATGTTGAGAAGTCACTCAGAACTCTTGAGAAGAAACGGGACGCGAAGACGGTAAAAAGCTTGGTTGAGAAATATGGAAACATCTATGCCATAGAGGTTATTGACCTTGAGCGTGAGAAAATAGTCGCAAAGCACGGAAAAAAGGGAAAGGATTCCGTATTCAGTGATTTCTATCTTGAGGACGGTGCCCTGCTTGCACTTTTCAACATGCGCCACTACAGGTTCTCAGAACTCATATACGAAGAGGGGGACGAGAAAAAGGTAAAGTGTCATTGTGGGGAAAAGAAGAAGGTTGAGAAGGTGATCTCGACTTTTTCCTTCACCAAGGACCTATCAACCGACATGCCGAAACCGGATCTCTCAAACCTGCCCCCTTCTGTGAGAAACAGAACTTTCGTCGGAGAGTATATTGAGGAAAAGGACAGACCCAAGAAAAACAGACCTCCGAAGAAAAGATTATAGAAACTGTCTACCGAGTTTGCCCTGCACCCGAGTACTCTTCCTTGCGCTTGCCGAATCTTCTTTCAAGTTCGTCGTATATGTCCCGAGGTTCAAAGCCTGCTTCACAGAGAAGCACCATGGAGTGAAACCAGAGATCGGCGAGTTCGTATACAAGTTCCTTCTTGTCCCGGTTTTTCGCGGCTATAACGACTTCGCCTGCTTCTTCAGGGATTTTCTTCAGTATCCTGTCAAGTCCACCCTTCATTAAGCCACTTACATATGACCCTTCAATGGGATTGTGTTTTCTCTCATCTATCACAGAGAACACCTTTTTAAGGGATGACTTCTCAAACGCGGGTGACTCTTTTTCCACCATGTCCCCGGACCTGTAAAAACAAGTCGGCCTTCCAGTGTGACAGGCAGCTCCTGTCTGCTCCACCGTTATGAGTACCGTATCGCAGTCGCAGTCGATGAAGATCTCCTTTACATCCTGAAAATGTCCCGACTCTTCCCCCTTGTTCCAGAGCTTTTTCCTCGACCTGCT
>JAPOSJ010000138.1 GCA_026709745.1 Candidatus Dadabacteria bacterium
TCCCGACGAAGATCTTCGTATAGTCTATCCGGCTGTTGGTTGGGATCCCTTGGCGAGCCCTGGAACCCTAAATTGGACGCTAAAATAATCCTCATAGGTTCCAGGTAGTTATTCATTCCAAGGTTGCTCTCCCCATTTCTCCGGACTGGGCTTGTGTCACTATCGTGACAAGGACAAATTGGATATTTTCAGTTTCAAAGACAAGTGGATTCTCACCGTGCCGATTAAGGAACCGTGGGAGCGATAGCGAAGTTGCTTAATTCGGTTGTATGCTAAACTGCTTTGCGATCAGGTAGTTTTTTCCTCGTGAACTGGCTTCGTAAGATAATTTCGAAGAGGGAAAGGCTTGTCGTTGGTCTTATGTCCGGGACTTCAATGGATGGCATCGACGCGGCACTTGTAAGGATTCGCGGTTCAGGAGAGGAGACAGAAGTGCGTATCGAGGAATTTATCTGCCGGGAATACTCGGATACGGCAAGAAGGTTTCTTCTATCGCATGACTCCTTGGATACAGCCGCGGTCTCCGATCTCAATTTCCTGCTCGGCAGGGAATTTGCCGACTCGGTTTTCGATCTTCTCAGCAAAGCAGGCCTTCGGACAACCGAGGTTGACCTTATAGGAACCCATGGCCAGACGGTTTTCCACAACCCGCCCTCGCACGGCGGCGTTTCCTCCACCCTTCAGCTTGGCGAAGCGGACATTATATGCGAGGCTACGGGAATTACCACCGTGGGAGATTTCAGAACCAGAGATGTGGCTGCTGGAGGAGAGGGGGCTCCGCTTATTCCCTACTTGGATCGTCTGTTGTTCGGCAGAATCGGAAGAAACATAATTGCACAGAACATAGGGGGAATTTCCAACTGTACTCTAGTTACCAATAACTTAGGGGAGCTTCTCGCGTTTGACACTGGTCCTGGAAATTCCCTTGTTGACTCAGTGGTGCGTTTTGCCTCAAACGGCAAGAGCAATTTTGACAAAGACGCGGCGATAGCCAAGCAGGGGTCCGTCAGAAAGGACATTCTCCACAAGCTCATGAAAAACCCATATTTTGATATGAAACCCCCAAAATCAACAGGCAAGGAGCTTTTCGGGGACCGGATGGCAAGAGAGCTTTTCGCTTTTGTGGAGGAAGGGAGTGTTTCCCTGCCTGATCTTCTACGTACGCTCGTTGAGTTCACGGTCTCCTCAATAGTCCTTGCTTATGATAGGTTCATCCGCCCACGTGCGAATATAGAAGAAGTTGTGCTTAGCGGAGGGGGTGCGCGAAACCCAGTAATGGTTTCTAGCCTCCGCGAAAAACTTTCTCCGACGAGGCTGTGTCTATTGGATGAATACGGAATTGTGGTGGAAGCCAAGGAGGCTTTGGGTTTTGCACTCCTTTCCAATGAAACCGTCTGTGCTAACCGGGCAAACATGCCGGAAGTCACCGGGGCCCGCGAGGCCACTGTGCTCGGAAAAATCTCGATAGGGAAAAACGTGGCGTAGAAATGTATGAAAATCCCGCAGTATTTTCATCAGAAGATCTCCCTACATCCCACCTCGCAGCCCAGTTCATTATGCCTAGGGTCGATTTTTCCGATCCCGATTCCCTCGGGCGGGCGGAGCGGCTTGTGCGGGATTTCTGCGTCTGTGGCTTCATAGTATTTAATGGGGATGTCGAACAGGTAAGAGAGGCCACACAGAGGCTTGCCTCCTTATCTGAGTTTCCGCTTTTTTTCGGCTGTGACGTCGAAAGAGGACTTGGGCAGCGGGTTTCCGGAGCCACGCTTTTTCCTTTCGCGATGGCTCAGGGCGCGGTAAACGATGAAGAGCTTTTAATACGTCAGGCCCTTATAACCGCCCGGGAAATGAAATACTGCGGGCTGAATCTTGCCTTCGCACCTGTTCTTGACGTAAATACCGAGCCGCAGAATCCTATAATAAATGTAAGGGCATTCTCCGATGACCCTGCAGTCGTCTCGAAACTTGGAGGAATCTTCGCCGAGACCATGCAGAAAGAGGGAATTTTAGCCTGCGCCAAGCATTTTCCGGGCCACGGCGCCGCTCTTGAGGACTCTCACTTAAGTCTTCCCCATGTCGAAAAAACGCTTGAGAGCCTCAGGCAATCGGATCTGGTTCCTTTCCGGGAAGCCGTAGACAGAAGGCTTCACTGCGTTATGCCCGCCCACATCTGCTTTCCTGCCCTTGATCCGGCAGGCGCACCAGCCACCCTTTCGGAACCTGTTCTACGAAACCTGCTGCGCGAAGAACTAGAATTCAGCGGTCTGATCATTTCTGATTCCTTCAGGATGGACGCTCTTGGGGGAGGGCAGTGCGAGGAGGAGAACATTCTCCTTGCACTAAAACGGGGAGTGGACGTTGTCCTTGATCCGAGAGATTCCGAGGGGTTTCTCGAAAGATGCGCCGGGGAAGATTTTTTCCGAGCCCCCCCGCGTAAGGAGTCCCTTTTGAGGATATTCTACGCAAAGAAGCTTTTCGCGGCAGCCTCAGAAGATGTTCCAAAGCCTGATTTCAAAAAAAACAGTGAGGCGGCTACAGAAATCGCAAGCCGCTCGGGCTGCCTTGTTCGCGGGGG
>JAPOSJ010000187.1 GCA_026709745.1 Candidatus Dadabacteria bacterium
GAATAGTCCACATTCTCAGCAAAAGAAAGAAAAACAATCCCGTACTGGTAGGAGAAGCCGGAGTGGGAAAAACAGCAATAGTCGAAGGAGTGGCTTTGCGTGTTGTTTCAGGAGATGTTCCAGAGGCGATAAAAGACCTTAAGATACATCTCCTTAACATAGGGACCCTCACGGCAGGAACAAAATACAGGGGAGACTTCGAGGAAAGACTGAACGCCATAATAGATGAAACCAGAAAGGATCCCGACAATGTGCTTTTCATAGATGAGATCCACACGGTCATAGGGGCTGGAGCCGTTTCCGGTGGAAGCCTCGACGCTTCTAACATGCTTAAGCCCGCCCTCGCAGGAGGAGACATAAAGTGCATAGGAACGACGACCCTCAAGGAATACAGGATTATTTTCGAGAAGGATCACGCTCTATCAAGGAGATTCCAGAGGGTAAACGTGGAAGAGCCGTCGATTGAGGATTGCGGAAAAATTCTGTTCGGACTCAAACGCCACTACGAAGACTACCATAACGTGAAATACTCACGGGGAGCAATAAAGGCCTGCATAGAACTCTCCGACAGATACATAATGGACAGGAAGCTTCCGGACAAGGCGATTGACATCATGGATGAGGCCGGTGCCGCTGTGAAGCTTCGCAATCCAGACCCCGAAATAACAAGACAGGTAAAGGTGTCCGACATGGAAAAACTGGTGGCGAAAATTGCGAAAATACCCACCAAGTCAGTAAAGGTCGAGGACAGGAACCTGCTCCGCAATCTTGCGGATGATCTAAAGAAATTTATCTACGCACAGGACGAAGCTGTAGACAAGCTGGCAAATGCCATACAGATGTCACGAGCAGGCATAAGCGAGCCCGAAAAGCCGGTGGGTTCCTTCATGTTTTCAGGACCGACCGGGGTCGGTAAAACCGAGCTTGCAAAAAAGCTCGCGGAACTTCTGGGAATCGGATTCGTACGATTCGACATGAGTGAATACATGGAAAAACACACTGTCTCCCGCCTCATAGGCTCCCCGCCCGGATACGTCGGCTACGATCAGGGAGGACAACTTACCGAGGCCATATACCAGTCTCCGCACTGTGTCCTTCTGCTTGATGAAATCGAAAAGGCGCACGAAGACATATATAACATTTTGCTTCAGGTAATGGATCACGCGACGCTTACAGATTCAAACGGAAGGAAAGTGGATTTTCGACAAGTAATTCTGATCTTGACTACAAACACAGGCTCCCGCGAGAGTATGAACAGAAACGTAGGTTTTGCAAAAAAAGAGTTTGAGGACAGAAGTGCAGAAGCGATAGACAAATACTTTTCTCCTGAATTTCGAAACCGGCTTAATGAAATAATCAGATTCAACTCTCTTGGCATAGAAACAGTTGAGAGAATAGTGGACAAAATGATCGGAGAGCTTCAGCACAGGCTAGTCCAGAAAAAAGTAAAGATCAGACTTACGCCGGAAGCGAGGCTTTTTCTCGCCCACAAGGGGTACGATCCCCAGCTCGGTGCAAGACCCGTGCAAAGAGTAATAAATTCCGAGATAGCGGAAAAACTTTCAAAGGAAATACTCTTCGGCGAACTCTCAGGGGGCGGCAAGGCAATCTTCTCCCTAAAAAATGAACAAATAGTTCTTCGGGCGGAAGCTGACTGAGCTTCCATCGGAGCGTATGCCGCGGCGGCAGGCGGCCTTAAAACCAATGATCCCCATACGCGAAACTGCAAACAAGATGGTACAGTACGTGCTTCCGGAACACTCGAACAACCATGGGACCCTGCACGGCGGAATACTTATGGACTGGATTATGCTTACGGGAAGCATCACGTCTTTTAAGTTCGCAAACGGGCCCGCGGTACTGGGAGCCACAGACAGCATAGATTTCCTTAACCCCGTGAAGATCGGAGAAATAGTGATCCTTGAAAGCTGGGTTGAGTATGCGGGAGAATCATCTATTGAAGTTGCGGTACGTGTACATTCAGAAGACGGGGAGACCGATGAAAAAAAGCTTATAACCCTCTCTTACATGGCCTTTGTCGCCGTGGATGAAAGCGTAAAACCTAGAAAGATAGAAACAAAACTAAGCGCATCCAGCACAGTTGAGCAGGAACTCATAATCCGGGGGAGGGAAAGGAAGGCTCAAAGACTTCCGGAAATAAGAAAAAGGAGAAGAGATGTTTCCAATGTAGCGGATGAAACGGAAAGCTCGAGGCTTATTTTCAATACAACAAAAATGGTGCTTCCCGAAGACGCCTTCTACGGAAATTTTATGTCCGTGGGAAAGCTCATGAAGTACATTGACGAAAGTGCCGCCATTCTTGCGAAAAAGTTTGCAAAGGGTGTTCTGGTCACAGGTTCAATGGATGATCTTTTCTTCTACTCACCTCTTAACGTGGGAAACCTGATCGAATTCAAGGCAGGTATCACTTATGTTGGAACAAAATCGCTTGAACTTGCGATTAAGGTAGATTCATATGATACTCAGAGCAGAGAATCCTCCCACGCCTGCACAGCCTTTCTCACCT
>JAPOSJ010000037.1 GCA_026709745.1 Candidatus Dadabacteria bacterium
TTAATTGTATTGGTAATGAAGCAGTAGTGCTTTGCTGAATCCACAAGATCTTCAAGGCTGCTCTGGTTGATGGAGCTTTTAACGCTGATGATACAATTGGAAAATAAAAATTTTCTCCCGTTTTTCTCACCGACAACGTCAACTTTCAGGTCTTTCAATGCGATTTTCTTTCTGCGTGCTACGTAGACGACAGCAAGACAGAAACACGAAGCTAGGGAACACAAAAAAAGTTCCGTAGGCATCATTCCGGTATCATCTCCGCTGAATTCCGGCGACTCATCAACTGGGATCTGAAACTGCCTTGCGTTTACGGTTACCTGATAGTTTTTTTGCCATGTTGCCTCAACTTTCATCAAGTTCTCTCCACTGTACGTAAAACATCCCTGTTCAGGATGTCGCTGTATATGTTCAGATGTTCAAGCGCCACGCTTTCCCATCCGTATTGCCTTGCAGTTTCTGTACCACCGCCTATGAGCTTTTTGCGCAATTCTGCGTGTTCAAGTATTTCGATGATTCCATTCGCGATAGCCTCATAATCCATTGGGGAGACAAGCAGGGAGTTCTTCCCGTTTTCCATGAATTCGGTAAGTGGTTCTATATTGGAAGCTATTACAGGTACGCCGGAAGCCATGGCCTCCAGCACCACGAGTCCCCACCCCTCCGTTAATGAGGGAAAGATGAAAACGTCAGCCGCGTTATAGAGGTCGGCAATCAGTTCTTCTGGGACTCTTCCCAGAATGAAAATATCTTTTCCAGTTTTTATTTCTAATTTTTCTGCTTCGGAGAAAAACTCTCTGCGATAATCCCTGTAGTCAAAGAGCGTTTCTCCACCTCCAAGCAACCAGATTACCCGCTCATTCTTTGCGGCGAAGTGCTCTCTTGCCCGGGCAAACGCTCTCAGGGTTGATAACGTGTTTTTGCGGGGTTCGATACCGCCGATTGTAAGAACCGTTTTGCATCCGTCGGCTGAAAATTCAAGCTTTGAGGCTTTAGGAGATTTGGTTTGAGTGCCTGTGCCGTAAAACTTGGACAGCTCGACACCGTTTGTTACCCGCCGTGGCCTAAGAGAGTATTTCTCGGCGAGTTGTTTTTCCCAGTAATTGCTCACGACCAGAAGATAATCGGGCTTCATTATGCTTTTCATCTGGCATTCCAAAAGAGATTCCGATCTGAAATCATCAACGTGGTGAACAGTTCTGAGAAAAAACTCTATCCGGCCTTTTTGCCTGATATCTAGAAGGGCGTTTGCCGATATGCAGTCCTCTGCATGGTAGATGTCGTAGCGTTCGTCTAGGTTGCTAAGGTAATTGACATATGCTCTTATATAAGCATGGATTTTTTCGTCCATACAACCGAATTCATTTTTTGGACATGGAACCAGAGTGTGTGGAATGTCAACTTTTCTGAAAAATCCGTTTTCTGTCCCGAGTGCGTAAATGTGAACTTTCTGTCCCAGTTCTCTCAGCTTTTCCGCGAGATTAAGTGTGTGAACTACGCCTCCTCTGGGTTTTGTCGAGTAAGTGAAAAGTGCTATGTCAAGCTGTCTCATGCAGAACCTCCAGATTCTCAAGCCTTGAGACCAAAAATCTGGTTCCATAAAATACCCCGACAGCAGTATCGGCCCCGGAAGTATCTCCCATTTTCAGCAGCGTTTTAGCAGCCTCGGCAGTTCGCTCCATATCCTCAGTAAGAAGGCAGTGGATTAGATTGACCATCGCGAGGGTATATACTCCATCACGAGCTTCCTTCAGCATGCTTGAACCGAAGACAGTGGTTCTTTGACGCGCCTCTTCGTAAATGCTTCTTGCGACTTCATCGAAAAACCTGGTGTCGTCACCCATGCCAATTATTGCTCCTCCTGTCTTGAGGCTTGCTACAAGTCCGCAGAGGAAATCGTCACAGGATGGTGTGAGCCCGGGTCCGAGACCTATTATAATTTTTGCGCTTTCCTTTACTGCTTCACTGTCAAGTGAGAAGATTCCCCACATTACTCTTTCGATACCAGGTCTCGCTCTTTCGGCAAAACTGTTGTCGCGGGATTTTACGAAAAGGTCGATGGAACCGACAAGCTCCACGTTTTCAAGCAGTGCCACGAGACCTTCCCTGCTGGGACATGTGTATATCACGTCACGAAGCACTCTCAGGTTAAGCTTCATTATCTCAAGCGGGCGTACCGAATCTCTATCAGGGGTATGAGGAGGATGCCATTTTACGACGTCGTGGATATCGGGAATCATGAAATTCTTTCCTATCAAGACATTTTTTCCCCCGAGGACAACCTCCATTCCCTCTTCAATTCCAATAGACTTAAAGCCTGGAAAAGGGTTTTTCTCATCTACGATTATGGAATTTGCCGAGACGTACTGCCCGTAGGGTGTGACCCTTATCAACTCATCGTCTCCAACTTTTATATAGAAAGACTTCTCGAATACGCCCTCAATGTAGGCGGGACTTTTGAGATTCGTGAGAGTTTTGTAAGAGTTAACTCCAATCGCTTTTACGTTTAACTGTTCTGTCGGGTTTCCTTTTGACATTGCAACGGAGAGGATTGGGAAATTTTGAGAAAAGTTAATTCCCATCGACTTCTTTTTTCCATTTGGGACGATCACCCCCGGGGTAGGAAGTCATCAGGATTATTCTTCTGCGAATTTTCCATGGTATGGCAAGATAAATTGGGACGAATATCCTTCTCCAGAGAAAAGGAAGCACTCCTTTTTCGCGGTAAGCGCCGGAGGTACAGTCCGGGTAAAGATTCTCCATATTATCCGCCGCCGCTTCAAGCAGATACTTTTCTGCGTTTTCTCTTAACCAGCCACCTGAGGGTTTGTTTTCTGACAATTGAGTCACCTTTTTAAAAAAGTCTATACATTGGCCAATTTGGCCAATCCTGCCTGCGCTGCCAAGGCAATAGGTTCCATCAAGGCCCCTATCGGGGGTGAATACACATTTTCCATCCACGCAAAATCTTCAAGCGTAGCCTTACGTTTGATTGAAAAAGCAAGGAAATCGGCCCTTTCTTTTATTCCTTCCCCGCCTGCCATCTGGGCGCCTAGCACCCTGTGGGTTTTCGGGTCGGCAATGAGCTTTACTCTCATTCTCGTAACCCCAGGGTAATACCTGGCTCTGGATATTCCTTGGGAGAATGCGACGACGTGAGGTATCCCAAGAGCTTTATGAAGGGTTTCACCGAGAGACACACCGCCGATCTGGATCTTTCCGCCCACCATCCCCCAAGGCACATAAACAGGATCATAAGCACGGTTATCTCCAGCAGCATTCGCCCCGGCTATTCTTCCTTGAGAATAAGCATGGCTTCCCGAAAGCCCCTGAATCGGAATTTCAGTTACCCCGTGCACCACTTCTGTGCAGTCACCGGCGGCGTAGACCCCATCAACGCCGGTTCTCATATGATCGTCAACCAGGACTCCTCCGGTAGAACCGACTTTTATTCCCGCTTCGCGGGAAAGAGTATTGTTTGGTACCTTGTGAGTGGCGACTATAACGACTTCACACTCTATTTCACCCTTTGAGGTCATCAGAGATTTCACCTTGCTGTTCTGTCCTCTTATCTCGTGAGCCTTGGTTCCGAAATGCATTTTGACACCCAGTTCTTCAAAAGACTCCTGTACCGGTTCCATGATATCGGGATCCGCCACTTCAGACATAAGCCAGCCGCCTTCATCCACTAGATGGGTTTCAATTCCCCTTTGTGCCAAGTTTCCCGCCATCTCAATACCCAGAGGAGAGGCGGATAGCACGGCGATTTTCTTTATGCTGTCAAGCTTTTTGTCAAATTCCATTGCTCTTCGGATGTTCTTCACGTAATGAACACCGTCGAGATCAATACCAGGAATATCTGGATTTCCGTATTCAAATCCCGTGGCGATTATAAGCCGGTCCCAAGGAAATTTCTCGGAACCCACTGACACAAACTTTTTATCAAGATTTATTCCCGTTACCTTAGTGTTATATCTGATGTCAATTCCAATGCCAGTGTAGTGTTCGGCGGTCTGGAGAAAAAGATTTTTAAAATCCGGAATTTCCCTACCATGCACAAATGGTATGCCGCAAGGGCTGTAGGCTACATCTTCAAATTCCGTAAATAACGTGACGGATGAATTGGGGCTTGCAAGACCTCTTGCCGTGGAAGCCGCAGAGATTCCGCCCGCTCCTCCGCCTATTATAACGAACTTAAGTTTTTCTTGACTCATCTATATCTCCTCAATTTAATCCATTGGTTCCTTGTAACTAGGCTTCGGGCCATTGTTTTAGCTGTACCCGTTTATCGAGATTGATTTCTTAAGTTTTTTAAACCTTGCTGTTCTTGATTCGTGTAGCTTTTCAAAATCCGGAAGCACGGAGCATTCCCCGCAGCTCACACAGCCGGCCACACCACTTTTAGACCCTCCGTCGTATCTGGAGAGAATCTTGGCGGCTTCGGAATACACATATTCCATAACCTCCGCCTTCGGCGGTCTTATGTTTTCCATTGGGGTGCCTGCAATGGGTCTGAAAGGTACAATAAATGGATAAACTCCTATTTCGGCGCAAATTTCAGCGCCCTCAATAACCGTTTTCAGCTTCTCGCCGAGTCCAACTAGAATATAAGTGCTCACCGCCCATCTTCCGAAGACCCTGACACCTTCTTTCCAGGTCTCTATGTATCTGTCGAGTCCTATCATTGCCTTGCCCGGGGTTATTTTTTCGAATATTTCCGGGTCGAACGTTTCAATATGGACTCCAAGAGCATCAACACCTGAAGATTTCAGCCTCTTTAGCCAGTTCAGGTCTTCAGGGGGAACAATCTGCAACTGAATCGGAAGGCCTGTATGTTCTTTAACCTCGGAGCATATTTCGGCGTATTTTTCAAGCGCTTTTTCCTCATCGGGTGCAACGCCGGAAGTAAAGACAATGTTTGAAATGCCGTCGAGTTCCTTTGCAAGTTGAATCGTCTCAACAAGCGCCTTCGCATTTTTGAATCCGACAGTACTTCTGTCCTTCAGCGTAATCTCTATTCCGCAGAACTGACACCTTCTTTCGTCTTTCCAGAAATCACAGGTCTGAAGCAGGGTTGTAGCGAAAGTAGTTGGGCAATGTAGAAGACCGATTCTCTGCATCGGCACTCCGCTTGAAGTCTTATGGTCATAAAATCGTCCGTTACCCATAAGCTCAACCTGTACTAAAGCCACTTCATCCCGGAAAATCCAGTCTTCACCATTTATCTTGTCAAGATGATAAGGCGATGATTTTACGAAATCGCCGACAACCGGTACATTGGCGTCGGTATCAGGAAGAATTCTGAGATGAATCCCACCCGTGGGACCTGCGCCCCCTCGCCTGATATTCTCGGAATCGGGAATTCTCAAACCGTAACTCTGCAACTCCACTTTAAGGATTCTAGAATCCATTGTTTTACTCCCAGCGTTTTTATTTCACATAACACCCTGTCCCCCTACCCAGTGTGCAGGGGGATGAAAAATCAGCAACCGAAAACCGCGTTGGTTCTCTGTTGGATAATGAAACGGAGTCCAAAAGCTTTAGACAGTCCACGTGCTGAACATCATGGCTCCTTCCCTGTGATGCTCAATCACTATATCCAGTATATCCGTCGGATGAATCGGAGTAACTCCCTCTATAAAACTCGATTCATTCTGGCCGAGAAGCGCGGCTGCGGAGAAACGGCATGCGTATACCGTTATTCCTTCCGAAAGAAGCCTCCTGACGAGATTTGGATAAAGCTGAATACCGGCACCGTAACCGTCATCTCCGACATTCGGCCAGCCTCTGTAAACCGGTATGCCTGAAGCGGGACCGTAGAAAAGAACCGAGACATCATATCCCTTTCTCTTTGCCCTTATGGCGGTAAGCATGTTTATACCTGCCACCGAACCTTCATAAGGAACAGAATGTATTAGAAACAAAGCTTTTTCCCCTTCATTTGCCTGATGATCAGGAAAAAGCTTCTCCTCGTAATCAACAAGAGCTTTGCCCTCTTGAGGCCTCTCGCTTTTTACTCTGTCTACTGCCATTAATGCACCTCCTTAAAAAAGATATTTAAAATAATTCTCATGCTAACTAACTTTCTCTCACTATTTCGGTACCTTTTTCCCCCAAAAAGGCTTTAACCGTAGATTTTGAGGACGTTATGACCACTCGCCTGCCTCCTTCCCGCAAGAATCTTATCGCTGCCTCTATCTTAGGGCCCATGCTCCCTAGTGGGAAATGTCCTTCCCCAAGGTACTTTTCCGCTTCGTCTACAGTTATTTTCTCCAGCTCCACCTGTTTTTGAGTTCCGAAAAACAGCGATATCCTATCTACGGGAGTAATTATGGCGAGAGTTTCAGCCCCGATCAGGGTCGCCAGTCTCTCTGAGGCCATATCCTTGTCAATCACGCCTTCTACTCCTCTGAATTCCTCGTTTTCCCCACAGACAACAGGTATTCCACCGCCACCGCACGCGACGACTATGAAACCTCTTTTAATCAAATCCACTATCTCTTTCTTTTCCACTATGTCCAAAGGTTTTGGCGAAGGTACTACTCTCCTATACCCCCTGTTGGAGTCCTTTTTTATCTTCCAATTTTTCTCCCGCGCTAGAGAGTCAGCGGTTTCCCTGTCGAAAAAAGGTCCTATGAATTTTGTAGGGTTTGAAAAAGCCTTGTCATTTTCATCTACTACTACCTGGGTAATAACGGCCACAACGGGTCTGTCCAAGCCGTTTTTTCTCAGATGATTTCTAAGCGTCTGAACGATCAGGTATCCAATCTGGCCCTGAGTCATCGCTCCGCATACGTCTGAGGGCATAGACGGGACATCTAGGGACGCGTATTCCTGCTGGAGCATGAAATTTCCTACTTGGGGTCCATTTCCATGAGTGATCACGATTCCGTAGCCCGACTCTACCAGTTTTACGAGCTCTCCCGATATGTCATTTGCAAAAGCGAGTTGGTCTTGGTGTCTGCCATGGTTTTCCTCGCCCATAAACGCGTTGCCTCCAAAAGCAATAACGGCCAGCTTCATCGCCTCTCCCCCGTTTTTTGGGCAAGCTGTGCTATCAGGGCAGCAATTCTCGCCCCCTGAGAGTTGGTTGCCGCGATTTTTACGCCATTTTTCCTTAATTTTCTTTTCTGTGAAGTAAGATCCTGGGGATCATTGTCCGTACCACATATGTGCGCGATGAATGCAAGCGTTCTGTTTTTCTTTCCGGCTATTTCCCTTGCCTGAACTATGGCCGGGAGAAGTTCTCCGGCAGGGTCAGGGTTCGACCCGTAACCCAGCACAATGTCGAGTAGAATTACCGCTGTTCCCGGATCCTTGGCTTCTTCAATTATTCTCTGGTTTCTGAGTGTGTAATCGATCATGGGGTGGGGACGTCCGACAGTAAACTCCTCTTCGCCAAGATCTAAACAGCAGTGTCCGTGGCTTTTAAGCGAGTCGGCAAGCGTGCAATCTTTTGAAAGAGGTGCGTTTGAATAAATTTTTCCAAGCAATGAAGTGAGAATCTTCTGAGCCTCGTAACACAATGTGCCGCCTGAAAACAATCCCCTTACGTATTTCTGTGAAGGGTTCAGCTTCGTTGCAAAATCCCTTGCGTATCTTCTAAGCCCTGTGTCGGAAATCTTGATCTGCTTTTCTGACTGTCCACCCGTCAGATTTACAGCGAGTGCGGAAAGCTCTTCAAGCGTTTCGGTGAAAAACACGTTTTCCTCCTCGTCAATTTCACTTTCTCCGAGCAGACATATTGCTAAGGGCTTTCTCCCGCGTCGCGTAGTTTCAATTATTTTTCTCACTACCTTTATCGGTGCAGGTTTTGAGACCAGCACAACAATTTCGGTGTTTTTATCCTTGTGGAGAAGTTTTATTGCCTCAATGGCCATCAGTCCTCCCACTTTCTCTGAAAGGTCCCTCCCGCCGACCCCGAGTCCATGGGAGATGCCGAGCCCCCAGTTATGAATCAGGCTTGCCACTTCTTGCATTCCAGTGCCCGCAGCTGCTACGATCCCAACTGATCCCTGTCTTACGATATTGGCAAATCCAAAACTCGTGCCATTTATTATCGCAGTGCCGCATCCTGGTCCCATCATAAGCAGTCCCCTGTGGGCTGCTCTCCGCTTGAGTTTGATCTCTTCATCGATGCTCAGATTGTCGCTGAAAAGAAACGTATGAATGTTATTTTTTATTGCTCTTGCAACTTCAAGTTTTGCAAACTCTCCGGGAACAGATACAACGGCGATGTTGGGGATGCCCGGTGGGATCAGGGCTTCTTGAAAGCTCTGATATTTGGCCGTATCTTGAGCCTCACCCAAAGACCTGGTCACAGAGAAATCGATTTTTCCCAGGGCTTTGTGGCCGGCTGTTTCCGACTCCGCCTCAACAGCTATTATGAGGTCATTAGCACAAAGTGACTGCGGTATGGTTTTGATCAGTCCCGAGTCCCGCAGCGTTTTTAAATTCATTTCTGTCGCCATTATTGCCGAAGCCCTTCTGACGCCAGGGGAACTGGCAAGTTCCCTGCTTATCTGCATAAGCTTCATCGAGTCTTGGTAATGGTTCTGCTTTACGATATTGAGCGTTGCCAATATATACCTCTTGTTTTTTATAATCTATGCTGCTAAACCATGCCGTTTACCGAACGCAAGAAGCGCTTTTTCAAAACACTCGTAAGGTGCTTTTGCTATTCCGGCTCCTATCTGTCCGGCTCCCGAACTTTTATGTACGATAGCGCTGTTTATGCTTGGCAGTATCGCCGTGTCGACTACTTTTCTTATGTCAATCCCGGTTGGCGTTCCCTGAAAATCTAGGGAAGGTATTGCGAACCTAGTATTCCTGGATGTTGTAATGACATTCATGCTTTTTGTGATTTCCACAGCATCGCTGAACCCTCCTCCGGCAAACGATGCCATAGAAGGAGCGGCGGCAATTGCAAATCCTCCAAGCCCAGTTGTTTCTATGATCGAGCTGTCACCTATGTCAGGTGCAGCGTCTTTTGGTCCGTAGCCCAGATTATAGAGAGCATCTTCCAGATAGGGTGATTTCGCCACGAACCAACTGTTCCCGAGACCACTTACTCTTATGCCGAAAGTGGTTCCGTTTCTTGACATGGCAGTAACCAGAGTGCTATCAGGGATGTCATGGGCTGCATCGGCAGCGAGTTTGCATCCGGTCATGGTGAAGTTGAGAAAAAAGTGGCTGTTTGCGGACATGAATCTGTAAACGGCCGTCGCACTTGAGTGCGAAATGTTCAGGGAGAAAAGGGGTTCGGTGATGTTTTTGAGAAATATACTGGTAGAGGCTCCGTGGCGGTTATGACATTCATCCCCCATTTGTATTCCTTGAGACAGTATGTTCCAAACTGAGATTGGCCCCGTTCTTTCTAACACTTTTTTCATAACCGGGGCGAATTTGTCTCTTATCCACCTGAGACGTTGCAACGTCTCATCCCCGAACGATCCAAACCAAAGCACCTGCCCTCCACCTTCGTTAAATGTTGAATAAGCTCTTCTTTCAGTCGTTAAGTCCTTCGTAACTACTACCGGCATTGAAGCGGAGATTATCCCTGTCATGGGTCCGACGCAGTCATGGTGGTGGTTTGGAGAGAGAATGATTCTGTTTTCCAGAATCATTCTCTCAGCTTCTGAAGGGTTCTTCACCAGCCCTTCGAATATAATCGCACCCCGCACTGCTCTTTTCATGGGATCACACATCCTGCCCCAACTGATTGGCGGACCCGCATGAAGAATGGTTGACGGGGTCATGCCGGGAATGACGTCAAGGGCCCTCTGTACTCCTTCAAGCACAGGATCGACGGAAAACAGCATCTCAATTGCGTAGGCGTTTGCGGCGTCAATGCGGTCTGGTAAATCTGGCTTTGTTTTTATTGCGGCACTCACGCAAGATAACTCCTTAAGAAGCCTCGATAGAAACCACCCATAGCAGTCTCGCGGGTATTTCCCCTAAATTTTCCCATTTATGTTCAAGATGGGTTCTGAAATGCAGACTGTCTCCCGGACTCAGATCGTAGATTTTCTTTTTCACCTCAAATCTCATTTTTCCCTGAAGACAGTAAACTAGTTCTTCCCCCCTGTAACTCATGCTCTTTTTGCCGCTTGAAGCACCCACTTCCACTGTGGCGTATGCCGCAGTCATTATGAATTCTCCATACTGTTTGGCGGATATGCCTTGTAGATCAAGGCCTTTTTTAAAAGTAAATACCGGTTTACGCTCGTTTGAATTTATCAGGCAAACGTCTTTTTCTCCTGGTTCCTCTTCAACGAAATTACTTATTTTTTTCCCGAGCGCGTCGGAAATTTTCATCATAGTAGTTATGGTTGGAGTGATTCCATTTGATTCAATCTTGTGGATAGCGGCTGCCGATATGCCTGATCTGTTCGAAAGGGCTTTAAGTGACCATCCTTTTTCTGTTCTGACAGCTTTTATCTTTTCTCCCAGTTTTGCCACTATGCGTTCAATTTCCCCGTTCTGTTCACTCATTGGCGGCCTCCCTTGATTCGGGGATATCCATGTAATATCCGCGTCCAAGATCCCAAAAAAGCTTCTTGCGATTTCCCTTGGTTTTGAAATAGACTTTTCGCTCTGCACGAACTTCTCCGATTTTCTGGCATAAAATTTCGCGACCTCTGAATTTCTCTCTGACTCTCTGGGTATTTTCCGGTCTCAGAGAAAGAATGAAACCGTAACTCGGAAAAGTAAGCATCCATTTTGCCAAACCGACGCCGGAGGGCAATGGAATGTCGTCAACGTGAATCTCGGCACCCTTTTGCGAACACTCAAGTAGCATGAGAATTGAGCCTATAGCCCCAGCCATGCTGATATCTTTAGCCGAGTCGGCGAGTCCTTCTTCTGCAAGTTCTGGCAGAATCTCAAGATGGTGCAATGCATCCGTTTTCTTAAGGACGCTTGACGAATCCCAGAAATTGAAGTCTGAATAGAATTTTCCTTCGCCGCCGACCACCATAATGAGGTCATCGCCTTCCTTTGCATTAAAACTCGAAAGCAGTTTGGCGGCTTTTCCCAGAATGAATACAGCTAGTGCTGACTCACTCGCTTCGCCGCCTCCAAAGTGCCCTCCGATTACCGGGACGTTGTATCTGTTTGCATTGTATTGTATTCCTGAAAATATTTCGTTTGTTTTGTCTGCATCTGCTGAGAAAAGCACATCTACAATGGCCAGAGGCCTTCCGCCCATCGAATAGATATCGTTCACATTTGTCAAAACCGAGGTTCTTCCGGCAAGGTGTGGGTTTAATTTCAAAAGGGGTTGATGCACGCCCTCAGCTGCCGCGAGCAGATAGCCTCCGTTATATTCTATTGCGGCGGCGTCATCACCGAGACGCACCTGGTTTCCCTCAACGATTGCGAACTGGGGAAAGAAATTCCAGACATTTGTTATCTTGTTTTTCTCACTCAATCTTTCAGAGCAATGAAGAGACTTGACGAGGTTCTCCATTAATTCTGTCGTGACCCTGGTGTTCAAGTATTTTCCCCCACTCCGAGATTGGCTTCCATTAACTGATGGGGTTTTCCTTGGTAGATGATCGGCTCCTCTGAGCACTTCCAGCCGAGTCTCTCGAAAAACCTAACGTTCTGCTGCTGGACATATGCTATGAAAAGCTCACATCCTCTCGTTTTTACCGTTTCTATGGCGAACTTGACGAGATGACGACCGACTATGCCGTTTCGGTGACTGGGCAACGCGCTCAGGCGACCTCCCACCCAAGTGTTTCCTTCAAGATTATAGCATCTGACACCACCGACCATTCTCCCGCTCGGTTTCTCAATGGCCGCTATGTGTAGCGCGGTCTCGTCATGTTCATCAATATCGGTTTCGGAGAAAATTTTCTGCTCTCTTACGAAAATGTTTTTGCGAAGTTTGTAATAAGTTTTGAGATCTTTTTCACTTGTGATTATTTTGAACTCAAATTTCTCCATAAATTTGTAATCGGATATTTTATCAACTATATTTAACACTCTATCAATTTTAGTAAACAAGGTCAAATGCTTTTTGGTATGTTTATTTTCGGTATTTTCCCGGTAAGGAAAGAGCGTCTGGGACTTGTGCAGTGATGAAAATTATCTTGACTGAAATATCGTATTTCCTTTATATCTTCTTACCACTAGGAACATTCTGAATGCCTATCTATGAATACGATTGTCACGATTGTAAAAAGACCGTTTCCATATTTTTTCTGACAATTTCCGAAGCCGAAGACGAACAGGCGGTTTGTCCCGAATGTGGGCAAATTAAGCTCAAGCGCGTTCTGTCATCTACCTCATTGATAAGAGCCGGTATGGAACCTAAAAAGATAAATTCACCGAAAGTTCCTAAAAACGATAGCAGCTTGTTGGCTGAAACAATGAAAAAAGAGAGCCGTCGCTCCGGGCGAGATTATGGAGATGATTTCAAAGAAGTTGCTAAGAGGCTTGAGAAAGGGGAAAAAGCTGATTCCATTGAGAAGTCTCTTCGCGCGCGCGTCGGTGAAAAGATGCAGGCACATTGAATTTTACTGCACTCTCTGGACCATGGAATTCAATGTTTTATTGGGCTTAATTTAAGATCAAGGAGGTCATTTATGGATATAGTCAAGAGAAAGAAGTTGTTTGATAACCACAGTCATATAGGTCCCGTGCCGGGATTTGCCTATTATGGTCTGCCCGAAGCGGTCAAACCTACCACCGATTACCAGACCGCGGAAGGCTATATAAAGGGAATGGACAAGCACAAGGTTGATAGGGCGCTTGTGATGTCAAATTACGGGTATCCGGATTCCGCTCAGCCCTTCAAGCTCAACCCCCTTGTAGCGGAAGGTGCGCAAACGTCTCATGACCGGCTGCTTGGCGCTATATGGGTTTCCGCACTGCCGAAGGACAAAGAACGAACCCGTGAAGCACTTAAGCTTATCGGAGAGAAAGGGCTGATAGCGCTCAAGACCACATGTCTTCTGGGAGGGACTTTTGACCCTGAACAGTGGGATGAAGAATCTGCAGAACTGTGGAAAATGATTCTTGACGCCGGGGCCGAACACGACATGCCCCTTCATATTCATACAAGCCCGGGTGGAGGTTCAGATATTGATAACGCTCTTGCCCTCATAAAGCAGTACGGGAAGAGCAACAAGATTCATGTTGTCCATATGGGAGGCGGAGTCAGCGGCCATATCAAGTTTGTTCCCCGCTTTTTCGAGCTGATTGAGGAAGGATATCAGGTATACACAGATTCTTCTTGGGCAGTGGGATTCGGATCTGCATGGATACTTAAGGAAATTGAGGAAAGAGGCATAGGAGCAGACCGCTTTCTTTTCGGGTCGGATATTCCTTGGAGCGATTTTGCTTCTGAGTACTGGAAGATAGAAGGTGCTGATATTTCAGAAGAACTGAAGGAGAATATCTTTTGGAACAATGCCGAGAAGCTTTACAGCAGGTTCTGGTAGGGTAAGAGCTCAGAAGTAGACAACGGCTTTTATCGATAAACCGGTCTCACTTCCGTCAAGCGATACTGGAATCATGATTCCGCTATCGCCGGAAAAAGTTTCCCGGGTTTCTTTTTTATACGACGTGCGACGCACCTCGCCGCGGATTCCGACCTTGCTCCCGATCATCTTCTCAACACCTCCCCCGAATGTAAAGGCGTTTAAGGTCTCGTCGAGCGAATCGGCACCCGATTCTAATTCTTCGGGCCTGCAGAGTCTGTCACCGATAGGGCATCCGTTGTAATCAATTTTCAACTCTGCATTTAAGCGGCGTACGCCACCGAGAAAGTATACGCCGCCGCCCGTACCTAGAAACGAGGCCAGAGAAGGAGGATTTATCCCGAGCAGAATCGTCACGCCGTAGCTGTTTTTCCGCTTGACCCGCCACTGATCGGGCCAAGCTTCCCCACGCTGATTGCGCCCCTCGGACACTCCATCTCCAGGTAGCGTTCCTCTTGCGGTACCATCGTGGGTCTGTCCTTCAGCCTCTATTCCCAGATAGAACCCGCCTGACGGGTCGAGATTAAGCCTGTAGCCGGCAACAATCCCGCCGCTGAAACCTGTTTTGTTTGCCGAGTCACTAGTGCTGTAAACTTTTCCCCTCTGAAGAAAATCGGCCGGAGCGTTGGTGTTGTCAACGGTCTTTGAGTGCTCCATTTCAGTGTATTGAACTCCTCCTGAGACGCCAACGTAAAAATTTCCGCTTTGAGCATTAGCATTAGCAGAGATGAACAAGGAGGCTGCCACCGCAATCATAAAAATCCGCAAACGGGTCTTTTGATTTTTAAGTATATCCATGACTTGACTCCTAGCGGTCTTTTGTTCTTGAGGCTGAACCCACACTCGGGGCTAAACCCCGTGGATGCCTTTATTCAATACTTATAGCTGGCAGAGCATGGGTTGTAAAATGAAGCACGGAGGGGGCGGTTTGTGGGATAAATAGTATATTGCGGTTATAATCTCTGCTTGAAGATGGTTTTCTGCCGTCTTTCACACCTTTATTTTCGGGGCAGGATTTAATGGACCCAGAAAAGATATTTTATGGTATAGACGAAGTAGAAAAAAGAAAATATCCGCACAGGTTTATCTTAGCGGCAATTTTCATAGTACTTGGTTTTGGGGCTTATACGTTTGGGGTTTATCCAGAGAGTTGGTTCTGGAAAAGCGAAGATATTTCCCGGAAACTGATCGTCAGAAACACAGACTCGCAGTGGATAACCACCAAGAAGGGCTATCTTTTCTTCGTTCGCGGGGAGATTATGAATGAAAGCGACGTGCCAGTAAGCCACATAAGGCTCAGGAGCAGTTTCCAGGTGTCCGGTCAGACAGTTCACATTCAGGATTTTTACTCAGGTAACACTCTTTCGATGCGGGATCTGAGAAATGCTGACATGGATTACCCTCTTGAAAAACTGAGCAGAAAAAGCGGGGATGATTTCTCGGAGTTTACCGGCACCGAGGCTTCGGCCAATTCCAACATAAAGCCTGGCAATACAGTATTCTTCAACACTTTTTACCTTTCAGTGAACAAGATACTGGGTCTTAAGTACGAAATTGAGATTACGGATTTTGAAGTAATTTCGGAGAGCTAGGAAGATTCAAGCGGTTTGATAGCACGAACTTCCTGTTGGGCATTTATCACGGCGCCTGACCTAGTTGCGTGTCCGCAACAGGCTCTCTTGGCACAGGCTTGATTAGGAAGTTTCTGGTCAGGTAATCCGTGAATTTAATTCGTAATTAAACTTGCTTTCTTGCTTGTTTTAAGTTTTCAGAAAGGTACTGGTTTTATATAGAATTTAGTCTTCTGAGAAAATTCCATTTTACAGAAGCTTTTCAGGAAGATTTCACACTGGATGGGCTACTCATGCTCACACCTTGAGACTGTTCGTGTTCACCGTCGTATCATTCCCGCAAATCTGATCTTTCCTGTCAATGTTTTCCCATGATATCATCCTTCTTTTGTATCTGTACATGGCCTTAACTCACTTAAATCACTGCATTATTTAAGGGGGGTGAGCAAATACATGGAAGTTGGGTTTTGCTTTAGGTATAATCAATTATCAACAATTCAGTTGTCGGAGGGTGCTTATGATTATCTTGCGTCGGATTATTGCCTGTGTTCTGCTTGTATTTATAGGGGGGGGGGGTGATTTGGGCCGCAGACGCTCATGCAGCATGTATTATTACCGGCCCTGACAGCGAAGGCGTACGTACCAACACCTGTACGGGTACAAATACAGGCCGCCAGCAGGCACGGGGTAACAATACCGAAGAAAAACTGATCCTTGAAAGTGGTGCCTCAATCACAAACACCACAGGCCAAGGCATTCTCGGACGTGGCGACGGCGCTGCAACCAATGTGACCGTCGAAACGGCGGGCGACATCACAGCGGCAACCGGCATCCAGTTCGACATGGGCCGCCCCGGTGCGAGCTCAAATGGCCTGTCCACCCTAAAAATCACCGGAGGCACGATCAGTGCCACCGGAACGGGTGTCACATTCAACAACCGTGCACGCGGCGGTTTCACGTTCATGATGACCGGCGGGTCCATCGGCACCAGCGACAATCGGGTCGGCGGTACTGGCCTCTTGGCAGGCATCCAGGGCCAGGGCACGGACAGCAACAATGCTATTAACATTGACAGCGACAGCACCATTTATGCCACTGAGCGTGGAATGAGTCTGACGCATGCCGGAGCCGGTAATATCGACGTCGCTCTCAAAAGCAACAGCATCATCGACACAATGGGCACGGGCAATCGGGGTGCGGGCGTTTATATCGCACGCAACGGTTCGGGAGATATTAATGTGGGCAATGCCGGTACAGTAAAATCCGATGGCTTTGATGGCATTTTTGTCCTGAATGAAGCCGACGGCGCCATCATGATCAACCATAGAAGCGGCGGGAGTATTCAGTCTGTAAACAACGGTATATATGTCCGGCAAGGCAGTGCTAATGCGGGAGGCAACGGCGCTGTCACAGTCGAGTCAGGTGGCGACATTACTACTACGGGCGAGACCGGTATCTTTCTTGATCTCAACCGCGGTGTTATGACGGCCGAAGATCAGATAACTGTTAAGCTGCTGACAGGTGGAACGATCAACGCTGGCAGCACAGGCGTCTTTGTCAACAGCAGAACACAGGGCGGCCTTGTATTCAGCATCGCAAACGGCGCTTCCATCGGCGGCGCCGAAGATGATGCGGCAGTTGGCCAGACCGGTGCGTCTCTTTCACTCACCAATACGTCAAACTCCAATGCCCTCGATGTTAACAGTGACGGGGCCATCTATGCCCGCTGGCGTGGCCTGTCTCTCTCGTGCCGGGTCCGGCGCCATTGAGCTCGACCTCACACAGAACAGCCGCATCGAGACGCAAGAAAGTCTCATCACCGTCGGGGGCCGAACCCTGACGCGCGGTGCAGGTGTCCATGCCTTCCACAGAGGGACCGGCAACATTGAGATTAACCATAGCGGCACCATCAATTCCGGTAAGGGCACTGGTATCTACGCCCAACACGATGGTACTGGCGATCTCTCCATCGTCAATTCTGGCACGATCACCAGCGGATTTAATGGTATTGATGCCCGGCGCTTTGATACCGGACGGCTTAGCATCACCCACAGTGGCAGCATCACATCCTCTTCCGGTCCAGGCATCTATGCCCGACACGATGGCGCCCGATCCGATAATGATAACAACATTCAAGACGTCGTCATCAACATCAAAGGAGATGTCACGACCACAGATCCGGTCCAGGCGGCCGTCAGAGCCGAGACACGCGGGGCCGCCGGCAATGCTCGCATTTGGATTGAACACTCCGCTGGGACGGTCACGGGCTATTGGGGTATTTTCGCCGGACCCATGCGCTTCAGCGGCTCGACCTATGAAGACGGCGGTGGGCTGCTTCCCAGCAGTTTTCCCTCACACAACGGTTATTCAGACCTATTCCGCACAGCGGTTCTCATCAGAGTGGGGGGCACTGCTCGCATTGTGGCCCGCAATCTGCCGGGGAGCAACAATGAATTCACAGAGGCCCAAACCATGCACCAAGTCGGTTGGGTGTCGCGAGGGCTGGTGGGAAATTATGTAGGTGCCAGTGGCATCACCGTGGGCGGCGGGGATTATCAAAGGATAGGACAAGAGATCGCCGCGGGAGACAAATTGCAGACAGGGGTCACGCCCGAACTCCGATCCCAGTTTCGGGCCATTTACAGTGCTGCACAGGCGTACGGCACTCAAGGGAGATCGCTCGGCAACCTTCTCGACCCCCGGATCCTGGTGGGTGGGTTTACCGGGGATCCTGCGGTCGACGCAGACATTGACAGTTACTTCAACACGGGATCTAACTTGGAAAGGTTTCGCGAATTCACGCTGACAGCCCAGGAAAAAGCCGTCCTAGAAGCGGCTTTTGGAAGCGGAGATCTCAATATGGCACTCAATGCCCTGCCCCCAAGTTACACTGAAGACTACAAGAACACGGTTCGCTGGTATGCCGGTGCCTATAACAACGCTGACTTCAGGGTCAATGTTCTCAGGAACGGGGAAATAAATTCTGACGGCGATGGCATCCGGCTCATCCGCCGCTTCACGAGTGACAACAACGGCTACTCGTTCGTTTTTATCGAAGAGGGGGCCAAGGTCATGGCCGGTCGCTACGGCGTCCGCATGAGCGGGGCCGGAATATCTGATAGTGTCCATATACCCGATGATCCCAATTCTCCCATACCCGAAGGCTCGATTATTTCCCTGCGCAACCAGGTCGTCGAGGTCTATGGAGAGCTGGAAAGCACTGGGCCCGATGGTGCTGCAATTGCTCTCCGCGGGGGCGGCCATGTGTTTGTCGGAGCCGATACCATATTACGGTCCGCATCCGGAACAACAATCAAAATTGACGAAGCCGACCCGGGCACCAACCTGATCATTCAGATTAAAATGAAAGAAGGTGAAAATATTGCGGGTACTTTCAGCCGTGCTGTGCCGGGTCGGATCGTCAACAGCAGCACGACCCGTGCTTGGGTAGAGGATGAGAATGGCAATTTTTCTCTCGTGCCTGCTAGGACTCAGCCGAGACCAATAACTCCGCCCATACTTCCCACAGATTCTACAGATCCTACAGATCCAGACCCCACAGATTCTACAGATCCTACAGATCCAGACCCAGAGCCGGGGAAAGAATCACAACCGGAACCTGAGCCAGAATTGCAACCGACACCTCCTCCGAATCCTGCTGAACGCATGGTGCAGGGGCCCTACGATGCGTGGATGGATTGTGATGGAACCATGTGTGAGACGCATACAATTTTCGCCCCCCGGGCCCGCGTCTATGAGGCCCTGCCTGCGGTGCTTCTTGATATGAACAGCGTGTCATGGCGTGATGGTCTCATGCGCGATGAGTCGGGGACTTGGACTGGCACCATTGCATCCTCTGCCAATCGAGATCTAAAGAACTCTACAACGAACACATCCTACGACGTCGACCGCATAGGTGTGATCCTGGGCCACGATTTCGAGACAAATGACAGCGAAACTCTCGGCGTGTTTTTCCAATACCAGAAGGGTACCGCCGAGATTGCGGATGGGGGCAAGATCGACGGCCATGCGATGGGGGCAGGAGTGAAATACCGCCGGGATTTTGATCCTCTGACCATCGGCCTGCGGGCCTCCATAATATCTTTCACAAACGATCTGTCATCCTCACTCCGTGGGCAGCTCGCCACCGGAATTATCGGAACCCGGTATGCTGTCGGCATGGAAGCCGGAAACGAGATTGCTCTTTCGGATGCCGTGCTGATGCTGGATGCCGGGTTGACGTATGCGAGGGTGTCGGCGAACGATTTCACCTCCGTTCTCAAGGATCCCAACGCGTTGAGCGGGACAGCTGAGGTGAAAGTCACTGACATCAGTGGTGAAGAGACCGCGCTGCATGCACGGGCTGAGTATAGACGCACGGACCTTCAGTGGCCGGTTTTTGCCGGGGCCGGTCTTGAAATCCCGCTCGACAGCAGAGCAGAGGTCAGGGTTGGAAACACGCTCCTTTCATCTGAGAGGCGCATAGGTGCCAGCCTTCATGGAGGTATTGCACTTGACGATCGCATTGGTGGGGGAGACGCCGCCTTGTCACTTCGCTACGCCAAGCAAGGAGGGGGTGATACCATCCAGGTGAACCTGACTTACGGATTCTGATTCGTGTTTCATCGCATGAGAAGAAAGCTCAATTGCTTTATTAAGATGTTTTTAGTAAACTAGCAGCTTCCTCATAAAATAATCCGGTGGTCAGACAATGAAATCTACACGAATAAAAGTAAGTATAAGTCAGGACGGTTCGCTTTCAAAAGAGTTCATTGAAAGTGTTGATTTCGAGTTTCCGCTCATTCCTAAAAAACTTCTTAAGTCCATGGGATTCGAAAAAGTGGATGATACGACTTACGTGGGCATGGTATCGGTTTTTCTGAATCTACTTGACAATGAACAGGAAATAGAGATTGAACTCGGGGTGGAGGCTTCGGACGCGAGAAAGAAAATCCTTGATCTTTTTAAAAAGGGTTTTGAGGGTATGAGCGGGACCCCTGAGGACAAGGAAAAAACGAGTAAGCCCGTGCCGAAAACAAAAAAAACCAAGGCAAGAAAAGTCTCCACCGCGAAGAAGACAAGCTAGCAGCTATGCAGGATTTTCTTTTTCAAGAAGCGCTTACCTTTGATGACGTAATACTCTCTCCAGAATACTCCGAAGTTCTTCCGAGCGAAGTTGACGTCTCGTCAAGTCTTACACGGCGCATAAACCTTAATATCCCCATACTGAGCGCAGCCATGGATACCGTAACGGAATTCCGTACGTCAATCGCCATGGCGCAGGAAGGTGGCATAGGAATAATTCACAGGAATCTCTCCATATCGGCTCAGGCGGGCGAAGTTGAGAGGGTAAAAAAATATGAAAGCGGAATGATAGTGAATCCTCTAACTGTGCGTCCGGGAACACGGGTCAGAGAAGCCCTTGATATAATGGTTGAAAAAGATATCTCTGGTCTTCCCGTGGTGAAGCCGGACAATACCCTTCACGGAATAATCACCAACAGGGATATAAGGTTTGAAAAAAAGATGGACCTTAAGATCGACAAGATCATGACTCCGAGGAAGAACCTTGTCACCGTAAGGGAAGGCACCACTCTTCTTGAGGCTAAGGAGCTTCTTCACAAGTTCAAGATAGAAAAACTTCCGGTTGTTGACGACGGTTTCAAGCTCTGCGGTCTTATAACCATGAAAGACATAGAGAAAATAGAGAAGTTTCCAAAGGCGTCCAAAGACGCGATGGGGAGGCTTCTGGTAGGAGCTGCAGTCGGGGTTGACAAGCACAGTCAAGAGCGGGTCGATGAGCTTGTCACTGCGGGTTGCGATGTAATAGTGCTGGATACGGCCCATGGACATTCCAAAAGAGTTTTAGACAGTCTGGCGCTCATAAGAAAAAAATACCCTGATATAGACCTGATAGTTGGCAACATAGCCACATCCGAAGCGGCTGGGGCTCTCATAAAAGCGGGCGCAGACTGCCTTAAGGTAGGGGTTGGTCCGGGGTCTATATGCACAACTCGCGTGGTAGCGGGCATAGGAGTACCGCAGATAACTGCTATAAGGAATGTTTGCTCAGTGGCGAAAAAAAACTCTATACCCGTAGTGGCAGACGGAGGTATAAAATACTCGGGAGACATAACCAAGGCGATTGCCGCCGGAGCGGATTCTGTTATGGTAGGCAATCTTCTTGCGGGGTCGGATGAAGCTCCTGGAGAGGTCGTTCTCTATCAGGGCAGAACCTACAAGGTGTACCGTGGTATGGGTTCGATTGAGGCGATGAGGGCGGGGAGCAGGGACCGCTACGCTCAGGACGACGATGAGATGACCGATACCAAGCTTATTCCCGAAGGAATAGAGGGAAGAGTTCCCTACAGGGGCAACGTAGGGGCAATAATTTACCAGTTAGTCGGTGGGCTTCGCGCGGGAATGGGCTATACCGGTTCCGCGACGGTAAAGCAGCTTCAGGAAAATGCGAAATTTGTGAAGATTACCAATGCGGGGCTTCAGGAAAGCCATGTTCACGATATCGTAATTACCAAGGAATCTCCCAACTACAGGATCGGGTGATAAGGGTTTTCTTGTCTCCTAAATCAGGTTTTAAGAGGCGTAAATTCTTGCTGAGGATTCTTCTGACTTGACTGAGACAGGGCAAGGCGGTCTTAGAATGCGGGAAAAAGTTCTGGTTCTTGATTTTGGTTCCCAGTATACGCAGCTTATAGCGAGGCGCATAAGGGAACTTGGGGTTTATTCCGAAATAAAACCCTATAACACTACAGCCGACGAAATAAGAAAAGATCCGCCCGGGGCCATAATACTCTCGGGCGGACCGTCAAGCGTTTGGGAAGATAGCTCTCCAAGGGTGGACGGAGATATATTTTCCTTGGAGATTCCTCTTCTGGGGATATGTTATGGGCTTCAAGTGCTGGTTTTTCAGCTTGGAGGAGAAGTTGAGCGCTCACTGAAAAGGGAATATGGACCCGCCGTTTTGACCCTCGTGGGAGAAGATCCACTTTTCTCCGGTGTGAAGAAAATCTCGGGCGTCTGGATGTCTCACGGCGATAGGGTTCTAAGTCTTCCCGAGGGGTTTACGGCCGTGGCAGGAACCGAGAACACGGAGTGCGCTGCTGTAAGAAACATGGGCGGTGAGATCTACGGCGTTCAGTTCCACCCGGAGGTCGCGCATACGGAGTTTGGAGCCAGGATACTCTCCAATTTTCTTTTCCATGTTGCTGGGCTTGAAGGAAACTGGACTGCAGGTTCATTTATAGAGCATTCAATACACGACATAAGGGAAAGGGTCGGAGATGGTAAAATCATATGCGGTCTCTCCGGGGGAGTTGACTCGTCGGTAGCTGCGGCGCTTATCAATGAGGCAGTGGGACGCAGGCTTCACTGTATTTTCGTCGATACTGGGTGCATGAGGCTTGATGAGGCAGATGAGGTTCGAGACGCTTTTTCCGGTTTTGATATGAACTTTATCCAAGTAGACGCATCGCAGAGGTTTCTTTCCTGTCTTGAGGGAGTTAAAGACCCAGAAACTAAGAGAAAAATTATAGGCGAGCAGTTCGTTAGGGTATTTGAGGAAGAGGCTGAGAAGATATCCGATGTACGGTTTCTTGCTCAGGGTACTCTCTATCCCGACGTGATAGAGAGCGTTAGCGTAAAAGGTCCATCAGCTGTAATAAAGTCCCACCACAATGTTGGGGGACTTCCTGAGAAAATGAACCTTGAGATAGTGGAACCTCTTCGGGAACTCTTTAAAGATGAGGTAAGAGATGTCGGAGAGGCGCTGGGTCTTCCTTCATCTCTTACAGGACGCCATCCCTTCCCCGGTCCGGGTCTTGCCATAAGGATAATGGGGGAAGTCACGCACGAGAGACTTTCAATACTGAGGCATGCCGACAGCATTTTTATTGAGGAACTTAAAAAATCAGGAGCCTACGATGAGATATGGCAGGCTTTCTGCGTTTTTATACCAGTAAAGACGGTGGGTGTGATGGGTGATGAGCGCACATATGAAAATGTCTGTGCACTGAGAGCTGTGAACAGCACTGATGGAATGACTGCTGACTGGTCAAAGATATCCTATGACCTGCTCGGGAAAATTTCTGTAAGGATAATAAACGAGGTAAAAGGAATAAACCGGGTCGTATACGACATATCAACGAAACCACCCGGTACTATAGAGTGGCAATGATTACACGCCTAGCACTGGTAGGCACCGCCCGGCAAACTTTTTCAATCGCATG
>JAPOSJ010000065.1 GCA_026709745.1 Candidatus Dadabacteria bacterium
CAATTATGAGCCAGCACGAAAGTACAGTTATTACTATGTTCGTGGGATTTGAAAGAAAATTTTTCCTCACCCACGCCCAAGGTCCTATCATATCCGCAGGTGGTGGAAGATCTGGATGTTCTCCGACTTTGTACTCTTGCTTGTTTATGACAGTTTTCTCCTAGCGTTCAACCAGCTTTATCCTTCTGTTGTATACGTTCATTGCGGCCGATATCAGAAGCGACAGTATAAGATAAAGCACAAGAACTATGATCATGCACTCCATTTCCCTGCCGCTCTGATTAAGCGAGATGCCGCCTATGGTGGCAACTATGTCCATGTAGCCTATGGCGATGGCGAGGGAAGAGTTTTTAGTGAGGTTAAGGTACTGAGAAGTAAGCGGCGGCACTATAACCCGTAGTGCCTGCGGAATTATGATCAGGTTAAGAGTTCTTGAGCGGTTTATCCCAAGCGCGAGTGACGCTTCGGTCTGCCCGTAGTTAACGGCCATTATTCCCGCTCTTACTATTTCGGCGATAAATGCTGCTGTATAAAGGGAAAGTGCGAGCCAGAGTGCGGTGAATTCAGGGCGTAGCACAAGTCCTCCGGCGAAATTAAATCCCCTGAATTCCGGTATCTGAAAAGTAATCGGGGAGCCAAGGAGAAAATAGGAGATGATTGGAATTCCCAGCACTGCCCCAAGCGATATCCAGAACACGGAGTACTGCTTCCCCGTCTCTTTCTGTACCTTGTATGCATACCTGCGGAACCATATGGCGAAAACAAGGCCTGCCACAAGCGCGCCAACCACCCCGAGAAACAAAGGTTCGAAAAGCGGTTTCGGAATATAGAATCCGCGGTTTGAGAGAAACGCTGTGCTCCCAAGATTAATTGCTTCTCTCGGTGCGGGGAAGGTGGTTACCACTATTCCGTATACAAGAAGTATGTGGAGCAATACGGGAACGTTTCTTACGTAATCGATGTAGATGTGGGCGAGTTTGCTTGCGAGAAGGTTTTTTGAGAGGCGTAAAACTCCCAGAACGAAGCCCACAACCGTAGCGAGAACAATTCCACATGCTGCAACGAGAAGGGTGTTAAGAATCCCCACCACCATTGCTCGGAAGTGGGTGGAACGGGAAGTGTACTCTATCAGGGTCTGGCTTATGTCGTAGCTTGCAGGTTCCCAGAGGTAGGCAAAACTAAACCCTTTGCCTATGGCTTCCAGGTTTACTACGGCGTTTCTTACAAGATACGCAGCAGTTGCGAAAATCAGGACAACTGCTGCGATCTGAACAATTACGGCCCGGGAGTGTTCATCTCTCCATACTCGAGATAAAAAAACATTCGGACGCATAAACTTTAAGCAGGCTCCCGGGCTAGAATTGTTAAGATCTTCAGATCAGTAGTCATCGTACAGGGGCGGCGTAAAGGATTCCGCCGTTTGTCCAGGAAGCATTAAGACCTCTCTGGAGAGCGAGAGGAGTTTTTACTCCGAGATTTCTCTCAAAGATCTCTCCATAGTTACCAACAGCCTTGATTGCCCTAACAGCCCACTTGTTATCAAGACCCAGCATCTTACCCATACTGCCCTCAGTACCAAGGAAACGGTTCATGCTGGGGTTCTTACCAGGTTTTGAAGCCATTTTGGATACATTTTTGGAGTTAATACCCATTTCTTCAGCAATTATAAGAGCGTTAACAACCCATTTGCCTATGTCGGCCCAGCGGTCATCACCATGACGGACAGCACCACCAAGAGGCTCTTTTGATATGATTTCAGGAAGTATCATGTGTGCGGAGGGGTCCTTGAGAGCAGCGCGGGTCGAGGCGAGAGCAGAAGCGTCAGTGGTATACACATCACATCTTTTACTGGTGTAGGCCTTAATGCTTTCCTCGTTAGTCTCTGTGTTAACAGGTTCGTACTTCATTTTGTTGGAGCGGAAGTAGTCGGCAAGATTAAGTTCGGTAGTGGTGCCTGCCTGAACGCAGACAGATGCTCCGCCCAGTTGAGTGGCAGAGGTCACACCGCTATCCTTACGGATGAGGAAACCCTGGCCATCATAGTAGTTAACGGGCAGGAAAGTAAGCTTAAGGTCAACATCACGGCTCAGGGTTTCAGTGGTGTTGCGGAACAGTATGTCGCCTTCAGCGGAATTGAGCAGAGTGAAGCGGGTTTTGCTTGTGGAAGGGACGAATTTCACTTTGTTACCACTTCCAAGCACAGCTGCTGCGACGGCGCGGCAGAAATCGACGTCAAAACCGGTCCAGTTGCCTTTTTCATCGGGTGAAGCGAATCCGGCGAGACCGGATGAAACAATACAGTTAAGCTTTCCCCTTTTTTGGACTTCTTTAAGCGTGTCGGCATTGGACACGGCTGTGGATAAAAACAATACGGCAATAACTGCCAAAAACTTGAATGCTCTCATAACTAAGCCTCCTTATCGGTAAATCAATATATTTTTAATCTGTCAGGTTATAGATAAACTAAATCAATACCACCTAAATAATATTAAACACTC
>JAPOSJ010000241.1 GCA_026709745.1 Candidatus Dadabacteria bacterium
AGCTCCGGGAACAGGAGGGGGCGGCGGTACTACATTTTTTTCTTCAACTTCAACAGAGATGGATTCGGGAGCTGCAAATTGTGATTCCGCCACGGGCTCTGGAACCTCGGTGGGAGGCATCTGAGTGGGTTGCGATGCAGGCGCATCCTGCGTTTCCACCAGTTCTTCTGAGATAACTTCGGGTTCCCTGACATCTGGTTGCGGAGGAGTTTTCTTTGTTTCCAGAAGGAAGTAAAGCGCCGCGGACACGATAATAGCAACAGCAATCGGGATAAGGGTTGCCTGATCTATATGAGCTGCAATTGCCGGGAGAAGTTCAGCGGTTTCTTTCATGTGCCCTTTTCGGTTGAAAACAGTTTTCTGCCGATGAAAAACGGCCCCAGACTTTCAAGGTACCTGGAAGTCTGCTGCGTCTTTCTCATTCTTTCCACCAGGGCTGAGAGCGGATAGAGTTTCGAGCCCAGAATTCCTATCACAAAATCATTGTCATTTTTGTCAAGACCATGGCTTGCAAGACGGATGTCCTTTGCGTATCCCGCACCTCCGAACTGAAAGCCTATTTTGCCGTGTTCGGCGAGAACAGCCCTCTGCTCCTCGGAAGTAAGGGTTTCAAAGGTCTTAGCCCTCCTGAGGGGATACCAGATTGCCCATTTGAGTTCCGGGTTGAAAATTTTCTGTACCGGACCTGAAATCAGTGTTTCCTCAAGGTCGTTTTCATAACCTATCGAATAGGTCCTTCCAAACATTGTATATTCGGGCTTTGGCACAAGTTCTGCAAAAGAGGAGCCGCAGAGAAACCGCCTGAGCTCCGTGACGAAAAAATCAGGAGTCTCGCTCATAGCCAGAAGTCCCGCACCCCGGTAATCATTTATGTCTGAATAAAGAACTGTCGGGAAAGGAAATCTCTCAAGGTCACGTACCAAGCGTGATTCAGATTCCTGATCAATACCTCCGAAAGCCAGGAACTGAACAAAGAGCCTCCTGTCAAAAGACTTGCCTCCTCTTCCTTTTTCACTTAAGTCAAGCGGGTTATTCATAATTTCACCACCGGATTCAGAGGTTAAGTATGTATGATTTAAGGATTTAACTCAATGCGCAGAATCCCAATCAGTACCGCTGTGGTATAATTAGGGGTGAGCAAGGACGGGAACAATGCCCAATAAACCCAGTTTTTCCGACTTAGCCTACAGAAACAAAAAGAAAGTGACCCGCAGGCAGCTGTTCCTTGAAAAAATGGAGGAGATACTTCCATGGAAACTGCTTCTAGAACCGATACTCGGCAAATATCCAAAGGCACGCAAGGGACGCCCTCCTTTCCCGGCTGATGTCATGCTGCGGATTTATCTGATGCGGCAATGGTACGGATTGTCTGACCTTGCAATGGAGGAAAGCCTTTATGATATCGAACCGATGCGCCGTTTCGCCCATGTGTCGATGCGGAAAATTCCGGATGAAGCCACTATTCGCAGGTTTCGCCACTTTGTGCGCAGACACCGGATGACCGCGGAACTGCTCCGTCTTACCAGGCAGTGCCTATCTGAACGCGGTCTGACTGTAAGCAGGGGCAGGATTACCGAAGTAGGACTGCGCAGAGTGAAAAGGAAAGCCAACGCGGGCAAAAGTACTCTTTTATAAAAAGCGGTCGGTTCGCAGTGAATATATAAGCTTTTTGTATCCTTCAAACCCGCTTTATCTCTTAAAGTTGTACGGGCATGTAAATCAGATAATACTCAGCTTAACTACTCTCTATCTCACCTAAAGACTTTTTTTCAATGACAAAAACCAAAGAGGTCCTCTCTGGCGACAGAGTAGTTGGGGAGGTCATTTTTCCTTTTGGCTAATATATTAGTCCCGAAGATATTTTTTGCGAAGATTCGTTATATCTTTGGAGACAACGGTATAGGAGAGAAATTAGATGCTTTCAGTGAAGACACCCCGGATTCAGGCACCAAGACATCTCACTGGTGCATCATGTTCAGAAATTCTGCATTGCTCTTGGTTCCTCGAAGCTTGTCAAGCAGAAACTCCATCGCTTCGGTAGTGTTCATAGGATTCAGAATCTTCCGAAGAAGCCATATACGGTTAAGCTCGGATTCATCTATAAGAAGTTCTTCTTTTCTGGTTCCCGATCTCTGAAGGTCTACGGCGGGGAAAACTCTTCTCTCCGCGAGGCGGCGGTCAAGGTACACTTCCATATTTCCCGTTCCTTTGAACTCTTCAAAGATAACCTCGTCCATCCGGCTTCCGGTATCTATCAAAGCAGTGGCTATTATGGTAAGGCTCCCACCCTCCTCGGTGTTTCTCGCCGCCCCGAAGAATCTTTTGGGCCGCTGAAGAGCGTTTGCCTCTATTCCCCCGGAGAGCACTTTCCCGCTCGCGGGAGTCACCGTGTTGCTCGCCCTGGCAAGTCGGGTAAGGCTGTCAAGCAGTATA
>JAPOSJ010000209.1 GCA_026709745.1 Candidatus Dadabacteria bacterium
TATGCTCGGCATATTGCTGCTCATTATTCGTGATGAGCTGTACCCAACGTTTTGACCAATCGTACTCAAATGCCTTGTCGTACTCCTCATGCATACAACGATCAACCCTGATGAAGTAGTAGTATTTATTCGCGCGGTTAGGTAGCGGTTTTTCAGGCGATATAAATGCATAGTACATTGCTGTCAAACGCTGTTGTCCATCAAGAACGATGTGCTGTGGTTTTCCTGAACCACTGTGTCCGTAAATTGATTCGCAAGACAGTGCTGAAAAATTTTCTTCTTTTCCGGCCCATAGCAACAAGCTGCCAATATAATAATCCAGGAAGATGGAACGCATGAGATCGCTAATATCCCAAGGCCGCCATTCGAATTCCCGCTGAAAATCAGGTATGACAAATTGACCTTCTCGCAGACGATCAATTAACGCAATCAAATTTACATGATCAGGTTTTTGTACATTTTTCATAATGAAGGTTTAGTGGCTTTCTGTAACACACATTCTATTGCGTAAACAGGGACGTTTCCGTTACCCTGCAGCTAATTTTGTAATGCTGATTCTTGGAGTTATAAACTTCATAATTTCTATTGATTCGTGGTTTTCTGTTGATACTGGACAAGAAGGTCTTATCCTTGTTTTTTGTTTATCCAGTCTTGGGTTCAGTCTCTCAGCAATGATCGCGTATTTTGGCAAAACCTTTGGAATATTACCGAACTCAACCTTGCAGACTGAAAGCAGATAATTCAAGAGTGGTAATGAGCGCCGAAGTTGTTCTTTTGGTTTAGTCTCCTCTGTAAGGGTTTTCTTCAGTTCTATAAAGACTGCATAACAATTACTGTTGATCTCCGCAATTAGAAGATAATCGCAGATTTGCTTCCAGTTTCCATCTTTTAGACATGAGAGGTGGCTTGCCTTCGCCATGTGAATTACTACGACGGGTGAGGGCGCGACACCAGTAATTTGAATCTTCATCCTCGCGCTGGCTTCTTTGAGCCAGATATCACTATTCCCAAGGGGCGCTTTTTTGAGGACTTTGTCTTCTAATATCTCTTGCAGACTATCAATCAGTGAAGCTATATTAGTCATGCCTACCTTCTTCAAGGTGAGATGCGAGCTCATTTGAAGCCCGGTTGATACTATCGATTGTTTCGTCGAAGACCGGCATATTGAGGCCAAATTCATCCAGCTCGCAAGCTACCAATCCATTATTCTCTGCTACGTAAGCTCTAACCGATGACGGTAGCAAAAACTCTTCTTCTTTGTATTTCAGTTTTTGCACAACAGCTTTTTTATCATTAAAAGCATAACTTAACATGATCAGGTTATTCACCTCTTTAACAATGTAATCGCTGTGTGTGGTTACCAACACCTTTATCCCTGCACGCACGAAACGTGCTAACAAACGTGCCAAAAGAATCTGATTTGCCGTATCAAGATGACTTTCCGGTTCATCGATGATTAGCATCTGATTTTTTTTAGCCCTGTGCCGCAAGAAAAAGTACAAATCCGACAGGCCACGCGCCGATGAAGAAGCAAGATGGAGAGGTATATCAAAACCCTTTTGTCCACGCGCTTTGGATTTGAAGTGTATCTCATCGCCTGAACTCCTATAATAGCCTGACATCATTTCTTTGATGTCCTCGAATAACTTATCTTCGAATACTTCACTTCTTTCATTTCGAAAGTCTGAAAGACTTCTTGTATAGTCAATGTTGTCTTTTATAGGAAGGGCATAACGGCTGGTAGTCTTGTCGATCAAAATATAGGGTGAGAAATATTCATTATCCTCTGCGTCACCTATATTTTGTAATAAATCTACCAATCTATTCTTGGTAAAATCCAATTCTTTGTAAAAAAGTGATATACCAAAACGCTCCGCAGATAAGATAAATGCTTCAGGGAGATCCGGAAACAGGAACCGGAGATAGAGATACGAAAGTTCGTTCCGAACATGTCGCAGATCCATTTTTCCTACCCTATCTCTCACTATAGTCAACTTGTCTTTATCGTAACTGATTGAAAAAATGTCACCTGTTGGGTAGTTGAATTGAATTTGTTGCGAAGGAACAGGAAACTCACCAACTTCAATTTCCAATGCTGCTTCTTTGAATTTATCTCTTTGAGAACTGAAGACGCTAAATAAAGCGTCATAAGAAAAGCTATGCGCCAACTCCCGAATTAATATGTTTCGTTCTTTATTAATGGTAGCGCGGTCTAAGGTATATTGTACTTTCCCCTCGTTGACTAAAGTCACTACAAGTCTTTCAAATCCAATATCTGGAGCGTTTTTCGTCCCGTCCCTGTTAACAAGGTAGCTCTCAATGGCGGGCCATTGTTTCCACATTTTCAAAAAACCGTATAGTGTGTAAACCAGAAATGTTTTACCAGTATTGTTTCGTCCGGCAATCAGGGTAAAATCACCTAGTTCAA
>JAPOSJ010000180.1 GCA_026709745.1 Candidatus Dadabacteria bacterium
TCTGTCAGGTTATAGATAAACTAAATCAATACCACCTAAATAATATTAAACACTCTGGCCAATGCTGTCCCGACATTTTGAACTAAGTATAGCATAACTCCCCAATTACAAACATAAAACAGCTACTAAATGAGGAATTTGCACAGTGTACACAAGCTGATTTGCTATGGCATGATAACTTCTATTCGGGTTTTGAGCATATAATGAGATGATTTGAAGCTCTCAAATAAGTATCCAAATACTCAATGTGATAATGTGTGTTTTCCTCTCCCCGCTCTTCTGCAATCGCGGCGTAATGTTTTTTGTGAGTAGTTCCCCAGTTTTAACCTGAACCCGAAAATCTGCTACATACTCAATTCTTTCCTCAATACCAAATCCCGTATCCTCAAGTTTTTTCCTGTAGATTTCAAGGGAATCATATATATTGGGGAATAAGATATCCTCTCCCTATTTTCCGTTTTTTCCCTCGTCGTGGGTATCTCGAATGTGCCCCTTAAAAATACCCATGCAACCCGTTCTGTCCACTATGTATATCGCCGGCCCCCCAGCTTCGCTTCCGAAGTCAGCAGATGGGTTGTTTTCTCTGTGCAGGGTTGGGGAATAAGCTGTTCAAGATAGCGAGGAGTAATGAACGATTGCTGTCCTATGTCGTCCTTAGTTCCCCATATAAGTTTGTTTGCGGGATTGTCTAGATGGTGAAGGTCTGAATAGTCTACCCCTATTAGGTTCTGAGGCTGAAATTGAATTTACGCTTTGTTCTCCTGAAATCAACCTCACATGACCTGTAAAGGAAAAAGTCGGCTCGCAAAACAAAAGGACATGCCAAAATTTTATCTCCTGACATGCCCCCGAGAAAAATCAGCCGCGCGAGGCGAAACCGGCCTGGCACGACATCTTAAGGCTAGAATATTGCGACGTCAAAGTCGTAGCGGAAACCGAGACTTATGGTGTTTTCCGTTTCCCCTTCTTCCGGATCCACAATTAACCATTCGACGAACACGTCAGTACTCGGATGCAGTTCCTTTACAAGCGTGAAGTTACCGCCGAGCTTCTGTTTAGAATTAGTTCCATCTACATCGTCATCATAGGAGAAAAATCCGGCAAGTGCTTTTATCCCGCCACTGAAAGAAATAGATCCTACCACGTCCAGAGTGTAAGGGTTTATTTCTGGCCCCATGTCTGGGTCCTCTTGTATGTACTGGTAAGTAACTGCGAGGTAGAGATTTTCTGTTGCATTAAGACTTGCGCTTACACCGAACATATTTCTCTTGAGGTCATCATCATCCTTGTTCTGTCGCAGATAGGACGCACCTAAGTAAAGTGGTCCTGCGCTGTAGCTGAGACCTACAGAAGCCGCGTCAACATCATCTGAATCGCTGCTTGCGTCGGCATTGGTGCGGAAGAACCCCTTATCCCCCGCGTTGTTTTCAGGTGAACCGTTTACCTGCATGCCTGCGTCTATACTGAGGTTCCCCATTCTGTTGGCGTACCTTACGAGGTTGTTGCTTCTGAAAGGTCCCTCATTGTCATATCCGAAGGGGCTTGCCCTGTGATAAAAAATGTCCGTTACTTCCGCAACAATGTTATAGTACGGGTCCCACTGCTTACCTATGCCTACAAATCCTAAATACGCACCTTTAAGACCCACGTAAGCCAGACGTGCATCGCCGAAATCTCCGTTGGCTTCAATATCGACGTCCCACTCACCATGGAGAACCGCGGTAAGCGTGTCGGTTATTCTGGTGTTGGCCTTGATGCCGGCTCGTGAAAGCGCGTCGGTGATGTCGGTTGACCCACCGTCAGCGTCTTTATAGGTTACCCTTGGCCAGAATCTGCCGTAAATGGAAACGTCTGTATCTTTAATAACTGGCGCTTCCTCCATTGTCATCTCTTCCATCTCTTCCGCTGGGGCTGCATCCTTCGCGACACTCTGTCCGGCTGATGCCGGAAGCGAAATCACCAAGGTCATGGCGGTAAGCAGACAAACCATAAAAATACTGCTAAAAAAGCGACTCATAATTATCCTCCTTTATTAATCCGCTTTTATTTGCTTAAAAAATCTAAACTTACTTTTTTCTGCTTTTGAGGATTTGGAGAACCTTAAAAAAACGTAAAATAGAAATCGTAGAATTTGCCAAGGGCGATTCTCATATACCAACACATCTGTTTTCTGAAATTCTCCATTACTCTCTCATTTTGTATTATTATAACACAAACTAAAGAGTGTTTTTAGCCAGACATATTTCCACAGGAACAGCCGGTTAATTGCTATGGTTGCCCTTTTTTATGACATAATTATGTATAGTATATTTCAATTACCCCTCCCAAGCCGTGTCGTACACAACCACACCAGCCAACAACCCCGATCCAACCACAAAACCGCCCCCCCAAACCAACGACCTACAGCCAGTGGCG
>JAPOSJ010000031.1 GCA_026709745.1 Candidatus Dadabacteria bacterium
CCTTTATTCCAAGAGAGCCTGTCTTTGAAGCGTAGTAGACTGCCATATTGGCTCCCAAGCTATAGCCCAGCATGAAAATATTGCGAAACCCCTCTTTCTGAAGAATATTCACCGATTCTTTCATCTCATGAATCGTGTCGGGAAAAATCCCCTCTCCCATTATCTGCCCCATAAACGCCATGCGGGTATTCACAGAAAGCGTGCTTATATTCTTTTTCCTGAGAAGGGGGGGAAGCCTGACCGGAGTTCCTCTTGTCAGAAAATGACCCAGCACACCATAGAGATTTATAATTATGGGAGATTCGTAGAGATCTTCTTCCGAATCAAACGCAGGAGTAACAAGAAGAGAATTAACCTCGAATCCATCTTCGGTCTTGTAAGTAAGAAGATTCTTCTGCTCGTGTACCATCATAGAATCAGACAAATCTTCTGTCAAGCCATCTTGTTATTATATCCCCCATGTCTTCTTCCTTTCCCTCAAGAGTGTGACCGGTATTTAGATAATACGCCGAAACGTCATCATTACCGTTGTCTATTGCTATCTGTGCCAAGCTGTGAGTCTCATCCGGTTTTACAAACGCATCATCCCAGCCCTGTATGAGAAGAATCGGCAGTTTTATATTCTCTATCTGCCTATAGCTCTTTACGGCAGTAGCTTCTGGACCAGCCAGAAACCACCATGTCTTGTAGGTATATATCTCTGTATGTTCCGGGCGGTAAGAGTTTCCCCTTGCCTTGAAAATCAGAATTGTTCTGTCCTGCTCTGAATCATGCGGGTTATCACCCAGTATCATCTTGGCTTCCTCGTAAACTTCATCGTAAGAAGGCTGACTTTCCCATTTGTTCCATCTTCTTCTTATTGAATCGGGGATTGAGTATGGAGTGGCAAGACCGATCACACCTTTGATCAACCCTGACTCATCACAATTCGACTGACAGTTCTTAACCGAAAGATATCTGAGAACCACCCCTCCCCCCAGGCTGTAACCTGAAAGGATGATTTTTTCATAACCCATCTCTCCTAGATACCTTATTACACCGTCTATCTGCGGAACGGTGTCATCCACTATCCCAAAGCCGAAAAAAAGCCCGAAATTCGCCATTCTGGTATTTATCGAGATAGATGAATATCCCGCCTTAGCAAGAATCGGCGGGAGAAACCTCTGGCTTCCGTCGAGAAAATTTCCAAGGAATCCGTGAATATGAATGATTATGGTTTTTCTCTTGTCAGATTCATTATTAAGAGCCCTATAGTAAAGAGCGTTAACTCTCCCTTTTCCTACTGGTACGGAAATCAGTTCTTGCTCTAAATATTTCATTGCCACACGCCGGGATTAAAAAACACTGATTATTATAAAGGTAAGAAATACAAGTCAATAGGCACTTTTCTCACGCAGGCAAATTCAATGATCGAAAATCTCCTCCGGTAGTGAATCAGAGTTTTCAATCAGAAAATCCGCCTTTTTCTTCGCTTCGGTCCACTGAGATACCTCCCCGACTTTTACAAGAGTACTCCCGAGGGTGGACTTAAGAAAAATATCCCCGGTCTGCTTGCTCCAGAAAATCTGCCAGTTATCTTCCCGCAAACCCCTAAGCCACCCGAAGGGGAAAAACCCCGCATAATCTGGACTAGAGTTTGCCATATCTTTCTCCGGTGGTGCAGCATAAAGAAAAAAGCAGCTTAAAGATACCCGGATTCTCTTCAAAAACTTTTCTGATTCCGGTTTTCATGACGTGCAAACCTGTTTGAAATAAAGACACACGCCCGATATACCGCACTCAGAGCAAGCAGGCTTTCTTGACTTGCAAACTGTTCTTCCATGATCACCCAGAGAATTTGAAAAAAAGGTCCAGTCCTTTTGAGGAATACACTCCCTAAGATCAAATTCGATTTTGACGGGGTCGGAATTTTTTGTAAGACCGAGGCGGCGGCTCAGTCTCATGATATGGGTGTCGACAATGATTCCAGGCTTTCCGAAATGATTGCCAATTATGACATTTGCCGTTTTTCTCCCGACTCCTGGAAGTTTGACTAGATCCTCCATTTCGCAGGGAACCTGCCCAGAGTATTTCTGCATTATATGCCTTGAACAGTTTATTATTGCTTTTGCCTTGTTTCTATAAAAACCGGTTGATCTTATGTCATTTTGCAGTTCCTCTTCAGATGCCTTCGAAAAGGCATCAAGATCGGGGTATTTTCTGAAAAGTCCAGACGTTACCATATTTACCCGTTTATCCGTACACTGAGCGGAGAGAATGGACCCGACCAAGAGCTGCAACGCGTTTTCAAAAACAAGATGACACTTCGCATCGGGGTAAGCTATCTTAAGAAAGCGAAGCACTCTGCGTGCCTTTATTTTTACATCCCGGATATCCATCTTCAGCAAGATATTTAGGCAAAAGCAATAATAAAC
>JAPOSJ010000030.1 GCA_026709745.1 Candidatus Dadabacteria bacterium
GCTCTTACAATGCTTGGGAATTAGATGGGTATCCTCTTTATCATGTTAGAAGCGGAAATATTATGGCGGTACTTGATTGTCCACCGAATCTTAGAAAACCTTCTACTCCTAAATAGAGGTAATCATGTCAAGAATCGTATCTAATTCTTCATGTATAGATAATACATTTTTTCGTAATACATCTATTAATGTTCCATTACAGCAGACAAGACGTTTTAAAACAGTTGATTTATGCTCTCCAGCAGTCAGGACAGATTACGAATTACAAATAGATTCGTTTGTTTATTCAGATTATCCTTATCGTATAGATCCTCCATTATCGTTTAAATATTGTAAGAATTATGAGTTAGACCAATTTGAAATATCCGGTCGAGGTATATACGATGACATATTTGCTTACGGAGAAACTCTAAAGGAAGCATTAGAAATGTTAACAGAAGCAATACTGCCTACATTCTGGGGAGAATGTTTAACCTTTACCATAACAGATAAATCACACAAACTTGCTAAAATTGCACTTGATCTTAAAGAGAGAGTAATCTCTACAGAGGACAAGGGCTTATTAAACAATGGCAGTTCTGAAACAAAAGAAAATTGATACTGCGTTGCAAAGTAAGGGGTTTATCAGGGAAGAAGGCAGCAAGCATATAAAATACAAATATCGCACCACCGCTAATAGATTATTTACAACTGTTATGTCTCATGGTGGACGAGAAATTTACGATAGGAATATCGGCAACATGGCCCGCCAATGTGGGATCAAGTCACAGCAGTTTGAGAAGTTAATTGATTGTAGTCTTAGTCAAGAAGAATATGAAGATTTAGTAAAGTCCTAGTTATTTCCTCTATTAATTCCCGCTTTTTTGAACAATCTAAATTTTGGGCAATTAAATACATAATTCCCTTTTCATATAGGAAGGATTGAATTTCCTACTGCCCATTTCATTCCTCTGCCTTGAGTCGGTTCTAGAATGAGGGGGGAGTGTGCTGAATAAGGTTTTTAGAGATCGGAAGGAAAACTACAAAAGGAATGAACAAGACCGCAATTTAATGTTCTATAAATTCAGTTATAGAACATTAAAAGCTGTTCCGTCAGCAATATTTGGAACCTTCGTTGTTAAAATTATCATAAAAGACTTTAATATGTCAAGAAGTTTAAAATAGGAACTTTTTTATAACAAACAGGCCCAAAGTCTTCTTAATACCTTTCGTCAATACATATGAGGAAAGCAGAATACTACTGAATAACCTCAATATTTGAACGCCAGAACATATTTAGCAGTGACATCAAGCCCCGAAGAGCATACAGCAGCTATTTCAAGCGCGCAACAGATCAGGCTTATCCGTGATCACGCCGTTAACACCAATAGCCGCAAGCTTTTCACCCCTCTTCGTATCGTTAACTGTCCAGCAGCATACTAAAAGACCGTTTCTCTGTGCATCAGAGACAAGTCGACGCGTCATGAAATGGTGATTCGTCGCAACCACACGGCAGCCGAGCAAAAGTGCACTTCTCACGCACCCTATTCCAAAAACGGTAATAAGTCCCGTAATAACATCGGGGCAGAGAGTCTTCACCTCACGAAGGCAGTCCTTAAGAAAAGACACAACTACTACATCTTTTATGAGACCATGTGCCTTTATAAGCGAGACAGTCTGCTTCTCAGTGCCCTTTTCCTTAAGTTCTATCACAAATCCGCATTGCCCAGAAAAATTCCCCATCACCTCCTCAAGAGTTGGTATTCTCTCTCCCTTCCCGGCGTCAAGAGATCGAAGCTCAGAAAGCGTTTTACCTGAAACCGCTCCTTTTCCGTCCGTGGTCCGGTTAACCGTCCGATCATGAATGACCACGAGGTGACCGTCAAGAGTTCTCCTCACGTCAAGCTCTATGACACCTGACCCCATTTCAATAGCTCTTCTGAAAGACCGAAGGGTATTCTCGGGTTCGTAGCGACTTGCGCCCCGATGAGAGATCAGGAGAAAATCCTTTTCGAAAAAGCCTTTCATAAATCCAGATCCGCAGTAATTATCTGAACAGATCGCAGGCGGGGTCCCTCACAAGGTCCCCCGAGTCACCTTCACCTCGTATGTAATCAGCCCCGCGCACTATAACCACAGGTACAGCCGAGGTTTTCTCCATAAGCAGCCCCGCAGCACAGGCCACCTGATCAGCAGTAGCCATCTCGGTCGCCACAAGTTCAAGACCCTTTGAGTCAGTCTCCCCTCTGCGGTCAGAAAGAGCTTTCATGCCACTGCATCCGATGGCAATGTCGGTAAGGCCTTCCCTGAAGGGGCGTCCCACCGTATCGCTTATTATAACGGCCACATCCCTTCCCGTTTTTTCCTTTAAATGGTTCCTTATGTTGGACCTGTTGTTTGGCGATCCAGTCTATCGATGGCACCCGATACGACG
>JAPOSJ010000161.1:0-1507 GCA_026709745.1 Candidatus Dadabacteria bacterium
AACAGATCCGGGGAATAAAACAGAGTTTCTCTAGTTCGCTATCCAGCCACCGTCAACGGAAAGTTCCGCTCCAGTCATATAAGCCACGTTCTCACTGTCGCAGAGAAAAAGCACTGCGTGCGCAATCTCTTCAGGAGTTGCAAAACGCCCCAGATGTCCGGTTATCGGCTGAACCCCCTTTAGAAACTCCTCAAGCTCAGGAGGTGAGCTTTCAATGAAAGCCGCCACCATGGGAGTTGCCGTGGTGCCAGGACATATTGCGTTCACCCTGATGCCGTTTGCCCCGTACTCAAGTGCCATGCTTCTTGTAAGCTGCGACACCGCTCCTTTAGTGGAATTATATGCCGCCGTACCCGTTATGGCCTTGATTCCAAGTATGGACGAGTTGTTGATTATGCTACCTCCTCCATTCTCGATCATATGCGGAATCGTAAACTTGGACATCATGAAAGTACCCTTCACATTTATGTTGAAAACCTGTTCCCACGTTTCGACGGAAGTTTCGTGGGTAACCCCAAGAGGAAGTATTCCCGCGTTGTTAAAAAGTATGTCGATCTTGCCGAAAAGCTCCACGGCACGATCCACTGCAGCCTTGCAGTCCTCTTCCTTGGATACATCGCTTACCAGATACTCTATTCTGCCGGGAGCATCCTTGGCCAGTTCCACAGCCTCCACAAGAGTGGTTTCAGTTCTGCCGGTAATAAGAACATCGGCACCTTCATTTGCGAAAAGAAGAGCTGTAACCTGACCTATTCCCAAACTGCCGCCGGTGATTATCGCAGATTTTCCCTTAAGTTTCATTTAATCCCTCCTTGGTATGGATTGACGCGGGCGTCAAACACACGCCACCCTTACAGCTATTTTAAAACATCATATGCGCCCGCGTCAATTTTTTCCATCAGCTCGGAGATGAGATCCGCTCTAAGTGCATCCTCATATCCGCTTGTCTGAAATGCCCCTCGACACGTCAATTTTATATTCCGGACTCTATCCAGTAGTCGGGAATAGTTAATCGAGTTCGAAAGCCTGTAACGCTTGTCGGCCTCGCTGATTCCCAGGAACGCGAGTATATGCTCGAAAATCAGTTTTGCCTGATTATGGGATCCGTCGATATATGAGAGAGAATCTTTTTCGCGCTCATAAAACCGAATATACACGGCAGGTTTAAGGAAGTGGGAAAAGTTGCTGAACAGAGGGGGAAGTGGTTAACCTCTCTCATGTTCCCAACGGGGTATTATTTCTTTTCCTCTAGTAAAGACTTAAGAGTTCTCGTCTTTTTAACTTTCTCTCTAAACTCAAGCACGTCAATCACTTGGCAAACTTTCATAATACTTTTGTGGATCGCAGGACGTCCTACTGGAGCTTTGATGTTCTCAGCATATCTGTAAACATCATTCTTGTTAGACCAACAGCCAGTTCTCCCCTCGACCTCGCCACCTTTGTAGGTTCGGTCTTCAATAACGCACCAGTCAAATTTTAGAGGGTCTTGGGCCTGTCCAATTAGAGG
>JAPOSJ010000161.1:1517-2411 GCA_026709745.1 Candidatus Dadabacteria bacterium
GTCAAATTAGAGTGACAAAAAGCAATACGCTAAAAATTAAGACTCTCATTCACAATTACTTCTATATTTTAAAGATTCTAATCAGGTGAAACTTGGTAATCTCCATGTTCATTTATAATAACTTCATAAGAATATTTTGCGCGATCACATTTTATCTTGAACCCAGTCTTCCCCCACAGTTTTCGCACTATCGTTACGCTGTTACATGGATAGCCAGATTTGTGAACAGTGGCAACCAATACACCAATATAATTGGATAAACCTGAACCGATATACCCATCGGGTTCTATAGTTACAGTAGTTTGGGCTTGTCCAAATGTGGGAACAAGCAACAGCAGGCTAAAAATTAGTATTTTTCGCATTTTTTATCTCTTCTGCATTCCTTTTCAGCGTATTCGGAACAAAACACTTCAGCACGGGATATACTCCATCCTTGAAGTTCTGTGCCGTTCATACAAATAGTTTTGTATATTTGAAACGTCATCACTCCTCCCCCCTTAGCGTATTCGGAACAGAAGCTCTCGGTACGGGACATGCTCCATCCTTGAGGGATTGTGGATTTTATACATTCATCGTATATATCTAATTTTGTACGTTTGTCCTCTGCGGCGGTCGACAGCGGGAATAACAGTAAGATTGCTAAGATTAGATACTTCATTCACGGTCACTCTCCCATGGTTGTTTCACTCTCTTATCTGCATGTTTCTTTTTCTTCTTTTTCTTCTTTTTCTTAAAAAAGGTTCGCAACACTACATATGGAATCCAGCCAAATAAACCCGGAGAAATGAACACTGCAGCTACAGTCAAAATACACCATATCCAAGGATTAGATTTAATACGCCTAGCCCGTTTCCAGCAAAGCGTACAGAATACCGCCATTATGATAAATAGAAG
>JAPOSJ010000224.1 GCA_026709745.1 Candidatus Dadabacteria bacterium
CAGCAACCAGACGGTCGGCAAGACAGGAGGGAACCCCATGGATGTACATTTCGGATGGGCAAAACCAGTTCCCGTTGACCCACTAAATTTCAGGAACCCGAAAAAAGATATGCTTGTGGTAGCGCTTGCAGGTCCGGTATCCAATATCCTTACAGCAATTGCTGCGGCCGTGATCCTAAAAACCTTGTTTGAGAACTTCGCCCCGGCGTCAATACTCCCCGGAAGCAGTATTTACGTGGCGGCACAAATGCTCGTATGGTTCATGTACATAGGAATAGTTCTTGCCGTTTTCAACATGATTCCAATTCCGCCGCTTGACGGCTCACGGGTACTTTATGGACTGCTACCCGATAGCCTGGCTCTGAGATACGCCAAGTTTGAAACGTACGGAATATTTATTCTTTTTGCCTTTTTTATTTTCGGAGGCAATTTCATAGGCTACTTCATACGCATTCCGATCGTCATCTTTATAGAGATATGCAATTTCACTCCTCAAGAACTTGAGATCGTAATCCGGGCAATGAACCCGTCATAATCATCAGCAGGACGGAAAAATATGGAAGACCCGCAGTCAGAATACAGCGTACAGCTTGAGATATTCAGTGGGCCCCTTGACCTTCTGCTTCACCTGATAAAAAAACACGAGGTAGACATATATGACATACCCATCGCACGCATAACCAAGCAATATCTTGAATATCTGAATTTCCTGAAAGATGTAAATCTGGAGATTGCCGGGGACTACATGTCCATGGCGGCCGAACTCGGATACATAAAATCACGGATGCTTCTTCCAAAGATAAAGGAAGAAGGAGAAGAGGAGGAGCAGGATCCCAGAGAAGAACTTGTAAAGCGGCTGCTTGAGTACGAAAAGTACAGAAACGCGGCCGCGGAACTGGCTGAAATGGAAATTCTCGGAAAAGACGTTTTCCCCATTGGTTATGACCCCAGAGAAATGTTCGGGGAGCCCATAGAAGAGACCGAATTTGTAAAGTTTGACCTCTGGTCACTTGTAGACACATTCTCGGAGATATACAAGAGCAGAAAGAGGTCACAGACAAAAGAAATATCTCTTCCTTCACAGACCTACACCGTTGAGGAAAGAAAAAAACAGTTGGTCAAGACAATGAGAAGAAAAAGAGAGGTTCTCTTCGAGGATCTTTTCGAGGAAGATAAACACCGCTCAAAACTGGTGGTAACCTTTCTCTCTGTACTGGAACTGTTAAAAGAAGGCATTCTGGAAGTTTTTCAGCCGTCATTCAAAGAGCCCATAAGGATAATTCTGAGGGAGCAAAATGAGCGATAGAAATCCCATTGCGAAAATAATAGAGTGTCTGATATTCGTTTCCGAAACTCCACTTACAATCGGGGAGATCTGCAATTTTCTTAAAGATATAGAGAAAAAAGAGATAACCGAAGCTGTTGGGGAACTTGAGCGGCACTGGGAAGAAATGGGACGAAGCTTTACACTGAGCAGTGTCGCAGGAGGATACCAGTTCAGAACCCGCCCCGAATATTCGCAGTACATAGTAGAATTTAACAAGGAAATAAAGAAATTCAGACTCTCAAAAGCATCTCTTGAAGTGCTAGCAATAGTGGCCTATGAGCAGCCAATCACAAAAACGGAGGTTGAGAAAATAAGAGGAGTAGACTGTTCAAGCAGCGTAAGCGTACTGCTTGAGAAAAAATTCATAGAAATTGCGGGAAGAAAAGAAGTTCCTGGGAGACCTTTTCTCTATAAGACCACCTCTCTTTTTCTCGAGACATTCGGGCTTAAGAACATAAAGGATCTTCCCACTGTAAAGGAAATTGAGAAGATTAAGGAAGATTTCAGGGAGCAGTAGTGAACACAGAACCCCTAATAAGTACCTGAAAGGTAATCAAGAATCTCTTTTTCCTTATCGCGCATCTCTTCCCTCTGCTTTTTTTCCTTGTGGTCAAACCCTAGCAGGTGAAGGACAGCGTGAACTATAAGCAGACGCAGTTCTTCATTCAGCGTTATTCCAAGCTTCAGGGAATGACGTACGGCAGTCTGGTAGGATATAACGATATCTCCCAGAAGATCGGGCACCACCCCATTTCCCTGCGGAAAGCATAGAACATCCGTAGTCGCGTCAATTTGTCTGTAGTGCCGGTTAAGTTCCCTCATGTCCACGTCGCTTACAAGCGAGACACACAGCTCGCTTTGCAGGGGGAGATCAAGATACCTGAGTACCTTTTCAATCAGACCCAGCAGAACTTCTCTAGCAGGTCCGTCGGTGAAGTTCCCCCTGTGATCTATGGATATTTTCACATGCCCCCCCGAGTTAGTCTGTGCCTGGGGGGGGAGAGTGTTCAGGGTAGGGTTATGTGTGCTGGGGGGCTG
>JAPOSJ010000123.1 GCA_026709745.1 Candidatus Dadabacteria bacterium
GGTTCTCCTGGAGAAGTGTTCTCCCTCCTCCAGGAGAACCGCCTCCGCAACATCAGAAACGAAATTGTCCGGATGGTCGCCGAGAACCGCTATGTTCAGGGTTTTCACTATTAAAGGATTTCCCTGATTTACCGTTATTTTTATGTTGACCTTCCGGTTTTTATTCTGAAAATCCAGGGTATAGGTTACTGCAGACTCATAATAACCATGTTCCCTGAGGAGCTGTTCTATCCTTTTTATGTCGTCTTCAAGAAACTGCTTATTGAATTCCGGGCGCTTTCTCCATGGTATCTTCGATGGGAAAGGGGTAATCATGGAGTCCTTTATTTTCTCCGCTTTTATGCCTTTTAATCCATTTATCTCTATCCCGGAGATAAGGACCGGCTCTTCGCTTTGCAATTCAGTGGCATTAAGCCCGAAAAACGGTATGCAAAGAACTAGAAGAAAAATTGTGATGAAGCAATTCATAAACAAGGAATTTATACGGAAAGTCTTAATCGTCTCTGTGTTCAAGGTAAGAAAATATAACTCTGTCCCTTTTAATCAATGCCAGCGGGACCCTGAAAAGAAATCCCGGCGGGCTAAAAACAAACGCAGATACCCAAATAATAACCAGATTTGCACGCAAAACCACACATGCCTCAATGAAAAATCCTAGTGTCAGCGCACTGCGACCGCATCTAATCAGAACAATGTTTTTCGGACATAAGGGAACAGGATTCCTTATACACAGCTCCCTAATTATGATATTATTTTCCAGAGGTCGTTAGGATATGGAACTTTTGCTGCTCCTGCTTTTTGTTTTCCTGGGTTTTTTCTCCGGGACATATATACTGGGAAATTTCTTTTCCTTGGTTTTGATGGAGTTGCCAGAGGTTTTCAGATCGAGGATCGATGAAAATTCTAAAGTTTCGGTGCAGAGGCTTGTGCACCTCTCGCTTGAAACTGCAGGGTGGTTCCTGCTGCTTCTATCGCTTGTGTTTTTGGTAAACAAGTATCTTGCCGGTTATCAGAAGCTTTTTCTCTGCGGCATATATGTCGCCCTGGCTTTCCATATAGGAACGTTGCTGAATCTTTACGGACGACCTTCTTAAAACAAAATCGAAAGAAGAATGTTGTTCTTAGGATCTAACGTTTTTTCTGCGCAGAGAAGTTACTGTCCAGAAACATCTGCTTTGCCGGATCTCCAGGATCTTCCCTGCGCTTGCGCCGCAGATCCTTTGCCGTCTTTTGCTCCAGGATAGGTTTATGAACATATTCAATCTCTATAGTCTTTTTCTTGAAGTTCAGAGTGGCAAGTACAACTGTATCCAGAAGATCCCACGACAGCACCTCGTAAGAAAACATCTTCTCCCGATCGAACCTGTCGCCGAGAACGTCAGCTAGACTGCCGATAAGCTTGCTTTTCGCGGACAGGAAACGGCTTGGCTCCTCAAAGCTGAACAGGACAGAACTTGACATAAGCTTGTCCTTGTAAAATTCAAGCCGTGTTTCATGACTCGGAATTGGGTCAAGGGTAACCCCTGAGAGGGAACCGCTCAGAACAATTTTCCGGAGATCATTTGAGTACTTATGATTAGAGACAACTTTCAGATTGGAGAATTCAATCAGATCAAAGGCATCTTTTCTTGAAATCCCGAACTTAAAACCGTGAGGATTTTCCCTGTTCGTCTGGCTTCCCTCAACAGAGAAGGAAAAGAAGAAGCAGACTGAAAAAACGAGCGCCAACCAAGTTTTTGCACAATGCATATAAGATTTCCTCGTGATATAAATCCCAAAACCCGTGGTATACTCTGATATCTAAGATTTTAACCGCTTTACACAGGTCGGCGAGCCGTGCTGTGAGCCGTCCCAAACTCTGATATCTAAGATTTTAACCGCTTTACACAGGCTTGTTAAATACGAAGCCGTAGGAGTTCAATGGGAATTATCATAGGAGTAATAGGAGCGGGGAATGCCAGCGACGAGGAAAAAAGGATCTCCCAAGAGGTTGGAGTTCTGATTGCCGAGAGCAACTGCCTCCTCCTTTGCGGTGCAATGGGGGGAGTTATGGAAGCTACGTGCAGGGGAGCAAAATCTGCAGGGGGAACCACAATTGGGATTCTTCCTGGCACCAAAACATCTTCGGTCAACAGGTTCATCGACATACCTATAGTTACAGGAATGGGAGAGGCAAGGAATGTAATAGTTGCAAAATCAAGCCATTGCATAATAGCTATTGGAGGCGGCTTCGGCACCCTCTCAGAAATATCGTTCGCTCTTAAATCACAAATCCCCGTCATCGGGCTTGACACTTGGGATGTCTCTGAGGACATTATCAGGTGACAAAAACCGAAAGCAGCTGCGCGAACAGCGCT
>JAPOSJ010000146.1 GCA_026709745.1 Candidatus Dadabacteria bacterium
CAATGGCTTCGTTCTGCTGTCCCGGCACTCACACTTCCTTTGCAATGATGATCTCGGGCTTCTTGCGAATGTTATCCGCAGGTGTGCGCCGCTTAAGGCCTATCAGTCGATAAACCATATGCTTTTTGTGCAGTCGCATTGCGCCGAGGTGGAATTCTCTGAGATTCGTGCGGTTTTCGAGGATGCAGTCGAGAGGGTGAAGAATCAGCTTTGCGAGACGGCCTTTGAGTTTTTAAATGAGACCGGCCTTGCGCATGCTATTCCCGGTGAGGAGGAACTTGCAGCCAGAGTTCAGCCGTTCTGGCGCGAGAATGAGCACCTTGCCAGTCAGACGGTCAGAAGAGTCAAAGACATGGCAGCGTATCTGTCCCTCAATGATAAGCGGATTGCCGAAGATGATATAGAACGTGCTCTTAACTGGGTGAACAGGGTTTTTCATAACGCGATTGATGTCTCAGAAGCCATTCAGTACACGGTGAAAAAGGCGTCGCAGCGATCAGAGGATGCGAGAACAATCATCGACCAGTTTCAAAGCAGCAAAGTGGCGAAAGTAGCAAACAGCATTAAAGATCTTTCGGAATCTTGCGGGAAGAAAAAGTCTTATGACATGAAGGTGATGAACAATCATTTCGATTTGATACTTTCTGAGGAATTCCTTTGTGCCCTGATTGAGCAGAACTTTGCTGATGAAAAAGATGCGCGCAAGAGAATCGGAAGTTATATCGGGCAGATGCTTTTGCTCAGATTTGAGAGTGTTCTGGAGAGAAATGGCAAAGCCATTTCGGATGAGGTGGCAGAGATGCTCTCTGAGTGGCGGAGGGATCAGCCGTCGATGCGCAGTCTTCATATTCTGCCCGGAAGCGAAGATCCTGATTCTGATTACGAAATGTCTGTTTTTGACCCACGGATGAAATTCATAGAAGGGCTGAGGGGTGCTGAGACCTTGGGGGCGATGTCGTTTTACATAAAATCTTTCATAGTTTCCAATATTGGGCAGAGCGTCCTTGCGGGCGATGCTGACGGATACAGGATTTCTCTCGGCCTTGCGAAACACAATAAGAAAGTTGCTTCCTTTGCCATGGCCTTGGGAAGATCTATGACTATGGGTCTTGCGTCGACCAGGGCGATCGGTTGTCCCGATCAGGATTCTGGAGATGGTTTCTGGCAGAAGGCTCTCGCGGCCGACGTCATGCGGCAGATGAGCGTAGAGAACATCCGGGCTGAGTTTGAGAGGACAATTGATGACTTCTGGAGCAACACAGAGAAAGCCATAGCTCTGGGTTTTGAGAGGCTTCGTAGCGGTAGCGATGAATATCTGGAATTAATTGTGGCCGATATTTCGCGGGAGTACACGGAATCAGAGATTGATGCGTACAGGTGGACTGTGAGAAAGGCTTCTGACTTCTTCAGCCCTGAAGCGCCGGCCAAAATGGGCCGCGCAGTTCTTTTTACCAGCATTATACTGACCGCATGTGCTCTGGCTTTCGTGGTTCTGCATTTCCATGATTACAACCTGCAGGGGGGATTTCTGCCGTGATTTAGCGCCGCCAGATGTGCTGAATATTCTTTTTCCCCACTGATTTTCTCTCCCACCTGCAACCCTCGAAAAATTAAATGCCAATTATTCTCAACAGAGAAGCTGCCGGTTGTGGAGAGCAAAGCCGTGGAGGATTACATTCTGTAAAAATAAACCTTGCCTTTAGAAATACTAAATTATAAATTTATATATCTGAAGAGGAGTATATGAGATACATTGCGCGTAAATTATCCGGCAAGGTGCTTTTTTCCCTCAAGCAAAACCCTGCGGTTTTTTTAAACGGGCCACGCCAGTCAGGCAAGACCACCCTCGTGCGGGCACTTGCCCACAAGGACTATCCGGCAGAATACGTGTCTTTTGATAACGTTACCAATATGGAGGCTGCTTATGCTGCTCCGGAGAGCTTTCTCAGATGGAGAAAAGGCCCTGTAATTATTGATGAGGTGCAGTTGGTACCTGAACTGTTCCGGGCACTTAAAGTTCTTGTAGACGAAGCGCGTCTTGGAAACAACAAAGAAAGCAACGGCAGGTTTCTCCTGACGGGCTCAGCGAATATAATGATTCTGCCGAAGCTTTCAGACTCTCTTGTAGGACGCATGAGCGTGATGACTCTTTATCCATTTTCAGCCTGCGAAGTTTTTTCCACGCGGGGCGATTTTCCCGAAAGACTGTTTTCAGCCGACTTTAGCGGATTGAAGAATGAACAAACCCTGCGCGAGGCTATAGAGTCCGCCACGTTTCCTGAGGTATCGGCAAAGCCTGTGCTCAAAC
>JAPOSJ010000092.1 GCA_026709745.1 Candidatus Dadabacteria bacterium
CAAGGAATTTGAGAATGAACTTATTCTTCTAGGCGGCATTGACAGTATAGCCTCTCTGGGGCTACATGATCCGGCTTTCTGGGTGAATCTCGATCAGCAGAAGATGATGCAGTTCGAACTAGACATTGAAAAGATTGCAGCTGCCATTAACAGAAAAAATCTGGATTTCCCGGGGGGAGCATTCGCCCAGGGGGATATAGAGTTTCTTCTGAGAACCGAGGGAAAGATAAAATCAGAGCAGGACCTTCTCAATATCCCGATCGCTGAAAACAGGCAGGGCAAGCATGTCCTGCTGCGCGACGTGGCGACGGTGACTCTTGGCGAGGAAAAAGAAATTACGAGATCAAGGACAAACGGCCACCCGTCTGTAACCTTCTCGATCAGAAAGCAGAAAGACGTGGATATTGTAAGCACTGTTTCGGATATAAGGCGGCTTGTCGAGAAATACGAGGGCTATATGCCCGAAGAGATCGATATAGCCCTTGTGAACGATATGTCCGTCCGTGTGCAGAACCGCCGTAACACAATGGTTAACAGTGGAGTGCTTGGATTCCTGCTGGTGCTTGGGATCCTGGCTCTTTTTATTGAATCCCGCGCAGCGCTTATAACAGCTATCGGAATTCCCATTTCTTTTCTCGGGGCCCTGATACTGATGAGCCTGACTGGCATGACCTTAAACGTCCTCTCCATGTTCGGTCTTATAATGATGCTGGGGATAATCGTAGATGATGCCCTGGTGGTTGTTGAAAATGTGCAGAGGCATATATCGGGCGGAATGGAGCCCCTGAGGGCGGCCATTGAGGGTACAAAGGAAGTGGCGGTACCGGTAATAGGGACGGTTATGACCAATATAGCGGCGTTTCTTCCACTTTTTGTCGCTACGGGGCTTATCGGGCAATTTCTCTCTATAATTCCCAAAGTCGCGGTTTTTGTTCTTTGCGTCTCGCTTTTTGAAGTACTGCTGATTGTGCCCTCTCACTGTGCTGACTGGCTTAAGCCCATACATGCCTCAAGACCTCCGATAGGCAGTGCGGCGCTTTTTCGCGTAAGGCGTCTTTATCTTCGGGGACTTATCTTTTCGCTCAGAAACCGCTACCAGGTGATTGCATGCTTTGCCGTTGTCTTTTTTGTTTCGGTTTTTATCTTCATACGGATGCCAAGCGTAATGTTCTACTTTCACGATACGGAGCAGGTGTTCGTGAGGGTTGAGAACCCTTCATACTCAAGCATTGGGACCGCCGCCGCCGCTGTGGCCGAAGTTGAACAGGTCATAGTAGAGAACATCCCGCCTCACGTTCTTAAAAACATAGTTTCGGTGGTCGGAACTGATATGACGGACCCCGATAATGTGCTCACGGCGAACCATCTTGCTACCATCATAGTGCAGTATGAGGATTATTCATCCCGAAGAGAGAACGCACTCGAACTTTCCCTTCAAACAGAAGACAAGGTGTGGGAGAGCGTTACGGAACCGAAACAGATTGATTTTATAACTAATATGGGTCCTCCGACGGGAAAACCGGTTGATGTCAAAATAAGCGGGGAGCAGATACCCGTGCTTATGAGCGCAGCTGCTGAAATTCAGAAGTTTCTGGATAAACAGCCGGGCGTAAACGCCGTATCAAGCGACCTGATTTATGGAAAGCCTGAAGCCAAGGTGGAAGTGGACGAGGCAAAAGCGGCTGTATTCGGTCTTGACACACGCCGCATCGCGCGGGAGATCAACGTTATCGGGGGCGGTCTTACGGTTGCAAAGACCAGGATAGGGGATGATGAAGCCGACATAAACCTGCGTTATAAGGCTGGCGATTCTGGTGTTACTGCCACGCTTAATGCACACCAGATGCTCACTCCGCTCGGGCAGTGGATTTCTCTTGGCACCGTTGCGGAGGTGACACCGCGGCTGACGCCGCTTGAGATAAGAAGGGAAAACGCCCGCAGAACCGTAGGCATCACAGCCCAGATAGACGGCGAAGTGACAACTTCGAGGGAAGTTAACGAGAAGCTTGCGGTTTTTCTCGGGGAGATGATGGAGAACTATCCGGCGGGATACTCATACCGTTTTGCGGGAGAGGAAGAGGAATATGTTCAGACTTTCAGTGACGTTAAAAAGGCAGCGGTTGCGGCCCTTATTCTGATTTATATGATTCTTGCCAGTATACTGCGTTCATATGTACAACCTTTTATAGTAATGAGTGTTCTTCCTCTGTGCATTACGGGAGTGATTTTCGGTGTTCTGCTCTACGGTCGCGGTGCCCCAATGTCGCTTCCCGCAATAGTTGGAATGGTTGCTCTTCTGGGAATAG
>JAPOSJ010000017.1 GCA_026709745.1 Candidatus Dadabacteria bacterium
AAAATGAAAAACTCCATAGGCTCATTTTCAGAACCGAATACCCCCCCTCAGTCCCCTCCTCCTCAGTCCGGTCCCGAGAGGCGTCATGAAGGATTTCTTCAGGAGATAGCAGATATTCCTGGCATAGGGCGCAAGGCAGCAGAGTTGCTTGAGAAAAGGTCCGTCCGCACTGTCTATGATCTTCTGTTTTACTGCCCGAGAAAATATGATGACCGAAGAAACATAACCGAGATGTGCGAACTACTCCCCGAGGGACAATACACGGTGCGGGGACGCGTTGTTTCCCTTGCGGAGGTAAGAAACAGGAAGAGAAGTTTTTTCCGTGTCGTACTCTCTGACGGAACGCAGGGACTCGCACTTATCTGGTTTAATTACAATCCACGATACCTTAGAGGACTTTTTCAGAAAGGGCGGAATTTTATAGTCCATGGTAAGGTCTCCTCCGCACCCCGTGCAAGGTTTCTTCAGATGATTCATCCTCTTCCTCAGGATATAGAGATAATAGAGAGTGAGGAGGATGTGGGAAACCCTCTTCAGTTCGGAAGAATAGTTCCTGTATACCCGCTCACTGAAGGTCTGACGCAGAAAAAACTGAGACAGATAGTGAGAAATACTCTTGACAGTTGCGCGGGGAGTTTCAAGGGGCTGATTCCGCCGCAAGTACTTGATAAGCATGACCTTATGGAACTTTCCGATGCCCTTGAGCAGGTGCATTTCCCGCCGGATGACGTTGTTCCGGTCGATTTTGATGATTCTGAATCGGTTGCGTACTCGCGTGCTCACCGTACCGTCGTGTTTTTTGAATTCTTCGTCCTCCAGCTAGGACTTTTGCTCAAAAAACGTAATGTTGAGCACAGCAGCGGCATACAGTTTGACTCTGACTGTCCGCTCGGGCGCAAGCTTCTCGATTCGCTTCCTTTTGATCTTACGGGAGCGCAGGAGAGGGCAATCTCCCAGATTGCCGACGACATGACATCACCCAGCCCTATGAACAGGCTTCTTCAGGGCGATGTGGGAAGCGGTAAAACTCTTGTAGCTCTTGTCTCCATGCTACGGGCAGTTTCTTCTGGCTACCAGGCCGCCATAATGGTCCCGACCGAGATACTGGCAGAGCAGCATTTCAGAAACATAAAACGGATGACCGGGAACATGGAAGTCAAGGTAGTGCTTATTAAAAGCAGGCTTTCCCGGGCTGAGAGAACTGCCATAGAGAAGGACATAAGCTCCGGGCATGCCGATATAGTGGTGGGAACCCATGCCCTTATATCAGAAACGGTTGATTTCAAGACGCTTGGTTTTGTTGTAATAGACGAGCAGCACAGGTTTGGTGTTCTCCAAAGAGCAAAACTGGTGCGGAAGGCAACATCTCCCGACGTGCTCGTGATGACGGCTACCCCTATTCCCAGGAGTCTTGCTATTACAGTCTATGGAGACCTTGAGCTCTCGGTTATCGATGAACTTCCTCCTTTAAGAAAGAAGGTAAAGACATTTGTTCTCGGCGATACACAGAAAAACAGAGTGTGGTTTTACGACAGTATAAAGAAGGAGCTTGCCGAAGGCTTCCAAGCATATTTTATCTACCCGTTCATAGAGGAATCTGAAAACGAGGATTTCAAAGGGGTAAGGGACGTTAACAGGATGGTTGAGGAGCTTTGCCGGGAGTTTTCTGAGTTTCAGGTTTCATTTGTACATGGCAGGATGAAAGGTGAGGAAAGGGAGGAGATCATGAACGATTTTCTCACGGGCAAATCCGACATTCTCGTATCCACGACGGTTGTAGAGGTTGGAGTTGATGTTCCAAATGCGACTGTGATCGTTATAGAGAACGCCGAGCGCTTTGGACTTTCCCAGCTTCACCAAATGAGAGGCAGGGTAGGCAGGGGACAACATGAGTCGGCTTGTTATATAGTGTATTCATTTGCCTCGGGAGAAGACTCTGCCCAAAGGCTTAAGATAATGGGCCAGACATCCGATGGGTTTAAAATTTCCGAGTTTGATCTTTCGAGAAGAGGTCCCGGGGAGTTTATGGGCACAAAACAGTCAGGAGTTCCCGGTTTCAGCTTCGCAAGTCTTATAAGAGATTATGCCGTGCTAAATGAATCAAGGGATTCAGCATGTCAACTCATCCTTGAAGGAGAAGATCTAGGAGATTACGAGAAGCTCCGCAGTCATGTGAGGATGAAGTGGGGAGAAATGCTTGAACTTGACACCAGTTCATAGTCATGTTTTTCTAGGATGAATTGCGGACCATATTTGTCCCCTGGGACTTGTAAGGTTGGAGGAAG
>JAPOSJ010000202.1 GCA_026709745.1 Candidatus Dadabacteria bacterium
CCCGAGTTCGTCCTGAAGTCCTCTCGCGTGACGGTAAAGAACTTTGCTTGTCACATCCCCTGACAGGGCAACACTCACAAGGGGAAAGCTCGCTTCTTGTTCCTCTATTACTGGCTGCTCGGCTTCCCTAGGAAAATCCTCCGCTATGAGTCCTACTCTCGAATCAATTTCCCAGGCAATCTTTCTTGTGTCTTCGCCCGGATGCAACTCTGCCACAACCCTTGATAAGCCTTCTGAAGAAACGGATTTTATGGTTTTTACACCCGAGATGTTCTTTATCTGCTGTTCAATCGGAATGCTTACGAGATTCTCCGCATCTTCTGGGGAAGAACCCGGAAAAGAGGTGGTTACCGTCACCATCTCAAGCTTTACAGACGGAAACAGCTCAAGGGGAAGGGAGAATGAAAACAATACCCCCGCCAGAATTATCGCTGCCATCACCAGGTTAACGAAAAAGGAGTTTCTTACTGAAAAATCGGCTATGTGCATAGAGATTTTGTCGATAATGCGCGACGCGCCCAAGGAGGGATATCTGCCCCCACCCTGCCAAGACATGAACCCCTTGGTAATTGTACCGGATAATGAAAAGCCTTATAGTCCCACACCGCCGGACTTATCGGTAAAATATGGCTTGGGGAAGAACTTTGCTAATCCTCTTTGCCAGTCATCCTGAATTGAGTTTTCCCTATTCCCGTAGTATGTTTCACGATAATGAAAAAGTTAAATATTTGCATTCTGGGAGCAAGCGGCTACACGGGAGCAGAGCTCATAAGGCTGCTACATGGACACCCACAAGTCAGCATTTCGCATGTAACGGCATCAAGGCATGCAGGACGCACTCTGGGAGAGGTTTTTCCACACCTGGGGCACATAACTGATCTTGAGCTAAGCGGCCCGGACCCATCGCTCATTCCGGATGATATTGACGTTGTATTCGCCGCCCTGCCACACGGAGCATCAGCTGAGATCATAGAGAAAATCTATCAAAGGGACGTAAGGATAATCGATCTCGGGGCGGATTTCCGCCTCGCAGAAGGAACCTACAGGGATTGGTACGGAGACCATCGGTGTGCCCATCTTCTGGAAAATGCCGTCTACGGAATCCCGGAGCTGCACACAGAACGTATAGCACGGACAAAGCTTGTTGCAAACCCCGGATGTTATCCCACATCCTCAATACTTCCACTCGCACCTCTTCTTGAAAACGGTATGGTGGAGCCCTTGGGGATTACAATAGATTCCAAATCCGGGGCTTCGGGAGCGGGCAGGAATCCCTCTCTTGACCTTCATTTCTGCGAGGTCTCAGAGGGAATAAAAGCCTACAAGGTAGGCGAGCACCGCCATACGCCTGAAATAGAACAGGGGCTCTCGGATTTTCTTGGAAGCAAAGTGGAAATTGTATTCACTCCGCATCTTATACCAATAAACCGGGGGATGCTCTCAACCATATACGTAAATCTCTCGGGTGATCATAAAACCCGTGATCTGCTCGACGCCCTCGGGCAGTTCTATAAAAATTCTCCCTTTGTGAAGATCCTTCCCGAGGGGACTTTTCCAAACACATCCTGGGTCAGGGGTTCAAATTTCTGCTATATAGGAGCAAGGACAGATCCACAGAAACGCAGAGCGATCATTATCTGCGCCATAGACAACTTGGTAAAGGGTGCTTCTGGCCAGGCTATACAGAACATGAACATCATGCTCGATTTTCCGGAGAATCTCGGGCTAGACTCCATAGCACTTTATCCTTAGACTCAACCTGGTCTGCCGCAAGTACACTCAATTCAAATAAAAACTAATGGAAGGATGTTTTACATGCTTCCTTCTGTATCTACCACACAATATTAAAGCTTGATCTTGTTTGACACAGTATGTGCAGCGACTCAAGGAAAATCCTTGTTTTTCCACAGGATACAAAAGCGCTCAGTAAATCAGTTTTAAACTAACCCTGCTTTAAGTCTAACTGCTCTTTAACAGGAGCAATCTTCTGAAATTCAACAAATCGCAGCAACTTACCTGAGATATAAGGTAAGTGAATCTCCGGTGTATCTACTGCTACGAAAAATATTTACAGAAATAAATCTTTCTGAGAAACGATTTCAGCATCTGCATAGCGTAATAATCCAGCCGCAGAGTTTTACCCAAACCGTAGATCAATGCGCAGATGTATATCGGTAAAACCTCATAATTCCCGCTTTTAATGTTCCTTAAGTGAAATTAAGGAAACAAAAAATCTTTTTATACATGAGTGCTTTTGGAAGACAGGAGTTAA
>JAPOSJ010000120.1:0-1405 GCA_026709745.1 Candidatus Dadabacteria bacterium
ATAACAGCTGGTAGCAGGGACGGGATTTGAATCCGGATAACTTTCGGGTTATGAGATCAAGTTACCTTACCCTGTGAAAACCTAATCAAAAGTTCGACCATATCAAATCGGTTTTTTTGGTTTATTGCCCCGGAGCGGAAAAACAAATATCTTGTTTTTCTGCTGGCGATTGAAGAGCTTTCTAAAAACAGTATGGTCAAGAAGGCCCTACCGGAGAATTAAACATGAAAAGCAAACTTTCTTTTCTCTTTTTCATTCCTACGTTATGCCTTGTCGTTTCTGTTCTATCAGCAAACGCAAAAACCATTATGGTGTCTCAAAGTGCAGACAGCGGCCCCGGAACCTTTCGTGACGCAATTGCGCAAGTAAATGGGGATTCTTCTGTAAGCAATATAAAATTTAAGCCGAAACTCGCTACTGTTTGGCTCAAGACACCCGTAATCTACAGCGGAACCCAATCCCTCATAATTGATGGTGCAGATGGCACTATCTCACAGAAAGGTTCATCAGACCTGTTTGTAGTGAAAAGCGGCGCGGACATAAGTCTTTTCAATATCTCCTTTACAAGGGCCCTTAAAAGCGGAGTTACGGTAAACGTGCCGCCGGGAGATGCTGCTCGCAACCAGACTGTTTTGCTCAAAAACGTTACCTTGAAGCAAAACGGCTGGTATGGCCTTCACTTTGACGATCAAAGTGGGGGTGATGGAGGGGGAGTTGATTCCGCATCTAGTCTGCGTCTTGTTGTTATAGACAGCAAGGTTGAGAAAAACAACAACCCGGCACTTGCTCCGTCTGCAAGCGATAAAGACGGTATAAGGGTTGATGAAGGTGGTGTAGGTGACGTTACGGTTGTCATCGTCCGTAGCTCTTTTGACAAAAACGCTGCCGAGGGGATAGAGATTGATGAGACGGGTCCGGGGGATGTGATCTTAAATGTAAGCGGAAGTTCTTTTAATAGCAACGGATCTCAGCCCCAGAAACTCTCAGACCTTGAAGACGGTCTTGACGTTGACGAAGCAGGCCCCGGGAGCATCCGGGTAAATATTACAGAATCAGCAGTAAGCTTAAACAGGGATGAGGGAATTGACCTTGACGAGGCCGACGAAGGAGAAATATATTTTACCGCTGTGGATATCAAAGCCTCCAGAAATACTGACGAAAACATTAAGATAACCCAGCTTGGAAGCGGAAACATAACCGCCTTGTTAAGAGAGACAGTGGTAAAAGACAGTTTGGATGGGGATGGAGTAAAACTTGAAAGTTTTGATAACGGCAAAGATGAGAATCCCGTGGGTGCCGTTTTTGTATCCATAGACAGATCATCCTTTACTTTTAATGACAGCGATGACCTTCAGATTGAAGCCGCAAGCGGAGAGGTTATGGTAAGTGCAAGCACAATAGGAAA
>JAPOSJ010000120.1:1415-2259 GCA_026709745.1 Candidatus Dadabacteria bacterium
GGAAAAAGAAAATTCTCAAAAAGAGTTACTCTTACCGAAGTTCCCAGGGCGGATGCTACCACACCATAAAACCTTAAGCAGATGAAAGATTGCTCCAGGAGAAAATCTAGCTAAATCCCTGCCCTTCTCATAAGATCTTTGGCCATGAGAGATCCTTCGGCGAATGCTTTTTCCCGGTTGCATTTCCAGGTGTTTACAAAAATCTTCTCTCTATGAGTGTCTATAAAGACTGCATGGGCCGATATCTCTTCGGAACGCACATCAGCATAACATCCAAGCGGTATATTGCAGTCTCCACCGAAAGTTTCCAAAAAAGAGCGTTCAAACGTCGCAGCGACCTCTGTCTGGGGATGAGTGACTGCGGATATCAGTTTTTCTGTTTCAATATCATTTTCTCTTTTCTCCACGGCTATTATCCCCTGACACGGGGCCGGAACTATTTGCTCCTCTGGAAAATGCTGTGTAATGCGTTCATAGAGACCGAGACGGTTAAGCCCTGCGGCGGCAAGAACTATTCCGTCGAGTTTTTCCGAGAGTATCTTTCTGAGTCTAGTATCGACATTTCCCCTTATTGGAAAAATCTCCAGGCGAGGAAACAAGGAAAGCAGCTGCGTTTTTCTTCTCAGGCTTCCTGTCCCAACCCTTCCCTCTTCTGCAAGTTGCTCAAGGGGACGGCCGTCCCTTGAGATAAAAACATCTCTTGGATCTTCCCTTCTAAGTACCGACCTCATAACAAGGCCGTCGGGAAGTACCGAAGGCATGTCCTTCATGCTGTGAACGGCGATGTCCACTTCACCCGAGAGAAGACACTGTTCTATTTCCTTTACAAAAATCCCCTTGCCCC
>JAPOSJ010000071.1 GCA_026709745.1 Candidatus Dadabacteria bacterium
CAATTATTCCGTCGGCAATACCTTCTAATATGGCATCTACATCTTCCTGTGTCCTGAGCGGCGGATTCATCTTGGCATCGGTTCTGTAACCATATACTTCTCTGTCCGTAAGAGTGAAATGATGAGGAGTTGCCTCTACCGTAACTTTCACTCCTCTTTTCTTTGCTTCCCGAATAAGTCTTACGGAACCCTTGGTAGAAACATGGCAGATGTGAAGAGGAGTCCCTGTGAGTTCGCAGAGAATTATATCCCTGACAACCCCAACCTCCTCAGAAGCGGCGGGAATCCCTCGAAGGCCAAGTTCGGTTGAAACGAAACCCTCGTTCATAACGCCACCCACCGAAAGTCCGGTGTCCTCCGCGTGAGTGATAACCGGAATCCCAAAAGGTTTTACGTATTCCATTGCCTTGCGCATAAGACCAGAATCGACAACTGGCATTCCGTCATCGGAAATCGCGACACACCCAGCTTCGCACATCTCACCTATATCAGCAAGTTCCTCCCCTTTCTCTCCCTTGGTTATAGCGCCTATGGGAAATACATTAACTATGCCCTCCGTCCTAGCCTTTAGAAGTATGTACTCGCTAACCGAAGCGTTGTCGTTTATTGGGTTCGTGTTGGGCATGCACACTATGGAGGTAAAGCCGCCCGCGGCAGCGGCAAGACAACCAGTCTTTATAGTCTCTTTGTGTTCATAGCCAGGTTCCCTCAGGTGCACGTGAATATCAACAAACCCAGGTGCCACAATCTGACCGCTTGCATCTATTACGGTATCTTCCCTGCGCGGGGCATCTATGCGCTCGGATATCTCCTTTATTCTGTCCTGCTGAACGTATACATCCCCGACCATGTCAAGGGACTGGGAAGGATCAATAACGCGGCCGTTTTTAATAAGCACTCCCATCTACAATCTCTCTCCCAAGGCAACAAGATATATCATGGCCATTCTCACCGCAATTCCGTTTGCCACCTGCTCAAGAATGACAGCCCCCGGGTCATCGGCTATCTCAGAAGTAAGTTCAACTCCACGGTTGATCGGACCCGGATGCATCACTATCACGTCTTCTTGTGCAAGCCGCAGCTTCTCCCTGGTAAGTCCATAGAGCCCCGAATATTCCCGAAGCGACGGGAAATACTCAAGGGTCTTGCGCTCGCTTTGAACCCGTAGCATTATCACCACATCCACACCCTCAAGGGCATGTTCAAGCGAATAAAAAATCTCTGCCCCCATGTCGCTGAAATGTTCGGGAACTATGGTCGCCGGTCCGGCTATCCTTACTTTGGCTCCGAGTTTGCGAAGACCGAAAATATTGGATCTGGCAACCCTGCTGTTGAGAATGTCTCCGACAATAAGGACATCGAGACCCTCGATCCTCCCTTTTTTCTCCCTTATAGTGAAAATGTCTATCAGAGCCTGGCTTGGATGCTCATGAGAACCATCTCCGGCATTTATCACCGATGCCTTTATCTCCCGTGCCAATACAAAAGGCGCGCCGGACATCCCATGCCTTATGACCATTATGCTCGCACCCATGGCTTCGAAATTCCTCGCAGTGTCAAGCAGGCTCTCGCCTTTTACAACGCTGCTCTGCGAAGCGGTAAAATTAAGAACGTCGGCACTCAGTCTTTTCTCCGCAATCTCAAAGGAGGAGCGGGTCCGGGTACTGGGTTCGAAAAACAGGTTAACGACTGTTCGTCCTTTCAGGGTAGGAACTTTCTTTACGTCACGGGTGGATATCTCCTTCATGGACTCCGCCGTGTCGAGAATAATCTTGATTTCCTCGGCCGAGAGTTCTCCAAGACCCAGTATGTGTTTTTTGTTAAATGCCATCTTTTCTAATTATTTCGATTTCCTCTCTTCCATCCACTTCTTGCAGGTAAACATTAACCATCTCATTATCCGGGGTTTGAACGCTGATTCCTGTGTAGTCGGGTTGAATTGGTAGTTCCCTTCCTCCCCTATCTACAAGCACTGCCAGCTTGACCGAGGCAGGTCTTCCGTAGTCCATAATCGAATTTATTGCGGCCCGCACAGTGCGCCCAGTGTAGAGAACATCGTCGACAAGTACTATGTTCTTCCCCTGTACATCGTCGGGGATGGTTGTTTGGCGCAACCGCGGCCAGTTTTTCCTGTTCTCAAAATCATCCCTGTAGAGAGTAATATCAATCGTGCCGAAGGTGACTTCCTTTCCCGTCCGCTCTTTTATATGTTCAACAAGCCTCTT
>JAPOSJ010000200.1 GCA_026709745.1 Candidatus Dadabacteria bacterium
GCTCTCTTGGAATAAAGGGACTTGTACTTGAAGGCTGTTCCTACTCTCTGCCCTACTCACAGCAGAGGAGGCTTGAGAAAAACAGAAGCATTCCTTCTTACGAGACTATTTATTTCAAGGCCAGAGAAGTGCTGGGTTTTAATCCCGAGAAAAGGAAAAACGATCAGGTTTTTACCGTCTACCGGGCTTGGGGAGATTCCTTTAACCCGGTTGACGGTGAGATATTTACATACAGGACTTGGTGGTTCATGAGGGGACCTCACGCATACTATGCGAAAACTTGCGAAATTATCCAGGATGTGAAAGTCCCTGTTCTGTTTATTCACGGAGCTGAAGACGACATTGTCGATGTGTGGGAACCGAAAGAACTTAAAAACATAATGAACCAGGCAGGTAACCAGAATGTGACGCTTCGCTATATAGAAGGCGCGAAGCATGACTGTGCGGAGAATCCGGAAGATTCAATAGATGTAATAACGGGATGGATATCAGATATTGTTGCAAAAACATAAATCTAACCCTTTTAGCTTATCCTGATGAGAAGGCGGAGACATTTGTGTAATTTAAGTGTAGCTATCGAAGGCAGGTACTTGCGATTCTGGAGGAGCCAAGGTTGAGCTCTGTCTGAATAGAATGTACTTACTTAGAAAATAATCAACTCTAGTATATGATTTTACCAGATGTTTTTGACGTTATCAAGTATTTTAGAGAACTAAGAGAACCCGGAGTTTCTGAAAAGCAAGGCGAGGTACATATTCGCATTCTGCATGATCTCATTGAATTCAATCTAGCCATCAAACGTAATATCCAAGAGATCAAGCGGGACATCTAAAGAGCTTGAGCAGAAAATGATCATAAAACCTGGAGCTTTAATCGTAGCAACTGTCTGGAATTCTAGTGGACCTCTCGAAAATCAATATCATCTGAAAACTTCTACTATACAAACGGAACATATCATTCCCGCTGCCCCCAATCAAAACTACTGCTTGCAGTGTAAATAGTTCAAGTTGTTTTTAATCTTGCAAAAGGGGAAACTTTGTATATCTTACAATCTTTTTAATAAAAGAGTCGATTTCCCTGACATCTATATCGTTTGCAATTCCTTGGACAACAGGGAGCCTGGAGGAGAAAAACATGTCCGAGAATCTTTTAATTGAAAAGGAACTTTCAGAAAAACACCAGCTTGAAAATCCTTCTGGAGTCTATTACAACCTCTCCGTTCCCACGCTCTACCAAGAGGCTGTCAGAAGAAATGAGGGATATATCGGTGAGCGGGGAACCTTCGTGGGCTTTACTTCCCCCCATACAGGACGCTCTCCCAAGGACAGGTTTGTTGTAAAGGAACCTTCTACTGAGAAAAATATAGACTGGGGGGCTGTGAATAAGCCCGTATCGCCGGAGGTGTTTGATAACCTTTATAAAAAGGTGATGGACTATTTCAGAGGGAAAGATGTTTTTGTAAGGGATCTTCAGGTATGTGCTCATCCCGAATACAGGACAAACGTAAGGGTTATAAATGAGTTTGCTTGGCACAATCTTTTCGTAAACAATCTCTTCTTAAGACCCTCCGCCTCTGAGCTTCCCCACAAGGAAATCGGTTTTACTGTTGTCTCCGCTCCTGGTTTTAAGGCAGATGATTTTGAGAGTCACGGTCTTAACAGCGAAACGTTCATACTTCTTAATCTGAGTCGAAGAATTGCTCTTATCGGTGGGACACGTTATGCAGGTGAGATGAAAAAATCTGTTTTTGCGGCAATGAACTTCCTTTTGCCTGAAAGAGACGTCTTCCCTATGCATTGTTCTGCAAATATAGGGAAAGACGGCAACGTAGCTCTTTTCTTCGGACTGTCTGGAACGGGCAAGACAACTCTTTCCGCCGACCCTGAAAGGGCCCTTATCGGCGATGATGAACATGGCTGGTTTGACGAAGGGGTCTTTAATTTTGAGGGCGGATGTTATGCAAAAACAATAAAACTCAGCCCGGCAACGGAGCCCGAAATTTACAAGGCGGCACTTAATTTCGGTTCAGTTCTGGAAAACGTTGAACTTGATCTTAAGACGGGCAAGATAGATTTTGACAGTGACAAACACACAGAGAATACACGTGGAGCCTACCAGATTGACATGCTTGAGAACATTGTACCCGAGGGGGTAGGCGGTATTCCAAAGAGCATTTTCATGCTTACATATGATGCTTTCGGAGTCTTACCTCCGATATCGAAA
>JAPOSJ010000238.1 GCA_026709745.1 Candidatus Dadabacteria bacterium
GCGAAGGAGGGGATAAGGTTTCAGTCCCGTATTGGGCGCGGTTTCTACGACCTCCCAGAAGTAAGAGATATTATGTGCATGCTCACATATTTTCTTGACCCTCAGGATCTATTGGCTCAGGCCTCAGTGCTCAGATCTCCTTATTTCGGAGCGTCGGATGACGAGCTTTTCTCCCATTTCCGGGGAAAGGGGAAAGAAAACGACTCTGGAGTCGGGCAATATATTCGTTTTCTCGATGAAAAGAGAAGGGAATACATTAACGGGGATGCTTTCAGAGCGGTCGATTTCGCTGTAAACGGGCTTGGTTATTCCTCTGCGGTTCTGTCGCTTCCGGATGGAAAAGCCAAGTATCTGAACCTCAAGAAGGTTCTTTTGATAACAGAAAATCTGGTCTCACACAAGGGGTATGGGCTTCGCCAGGTGGTTGAGCACTTTGATTCCATGCGTCGAACTTACAAAGAAGAGCAGGTCTTTGAGGAGACAAATGACAGTGGGATAGTGAAACTTTTGACCGTTCATGGGGCAAAAGGGCTTGAATTTCATACCGTTTTTCTCTGCAACACTAACTACAGAAGGGTGACGTCATCTGAGCGGGTGATGGCAGCTATCGAAAAAGGTTTTGTGGTAAGATATCCGGCTTTCTCTTCAGATAACTGGGAGGAGCTTAAATCAAGTGTTGAGAGGAAAGAGGCCTTGGAAGAGAGAAGGGCGCTCTATGTCGCTATGACCCGGGCTGAGGAAAAACTTTTCATATGTTTCAGCGGACGCCGCTTGACTAAGGAAAAGTGCTTGCAAGTGGAGCGAGGAAGTTTCGCAGAGATTATCGATTCAAAGCTTTTCCTGTCTTCCCGGTGTCTTGAAATGCCGAAAGGATTTACAGATGACACATGGGGAATTTCTTTCCCGGGTTTCTATAAGGAAGAAGCTTCAAAAGGACCCGACTCCTCGGATGCTTTTTCCTTGGAAACAAAAGTTCCTCTGCAGCTTAAATATATGGAACCTATATACTCCAGGGAAAATAAGCCAAAGCAGGCGGAGAACTCCTCGCTTTCAGATCTGTTTTCTCCCACTGACCGTTTAAAGGATCCGCAGAGGGTGGGAAGCATAATGCACAGGTTCCTTGAGATCTGGGATTTCAGGGAGGAAACCGTCGAGAAAGAGATTGAATTTGTTCTGGGGGAATTTCTTGTTTCAAGTTCGAATATAAAGGATCTGCTGCGTGAACTTTCCTCAAACTTTCTGAAATCCGAGATCTTTCCTTTTATAGACGAGGCTCAGAAAATCAGAAGAGAGCTTAAATTTGTCTTTGACCCGGGGGAAGGTGCTCCCAGAAGAGGTAGAATAGACCTGCTGACCGAAGAGACCTCGGGGATGCGTCTTTTTGACTACAAGTACAAAGAATCAATAAATGATCAGGCTCATGAGGTTTACGAAGAGCAGATGGACGTTTACTGCGAGGCTATAAACTCAAGGTTCCCCAAGCCACTGCTTTCACGCCATATAGTTCTTATCCCTCAAGTGAAGCTTGTCTCCATATAGATAGAGAAATTCCATGGAAAAGACAGTTGTTATAATCCCGGCCCTGAACGAAGAGGTTTCTATAGGGCGGGTAATCGCAGATATCCCAAAGGAGTTTGTAGCTGAGGTGGTTGTTGTGAATAACGGCTCGAGTGATTCCACGGCAAAGATCGCTTCGGACTTCGGAGCCACAGTTGTAAATGAAGAAAGAAAGGGGTACGGACATGCCTGCCTCGCGGGAATAGATTACATTAAGAATTCTTCTTATTTGCCTGATATTATAGTATTTCTAGATGGAGACTATTCTGATTATCCGGGAGAAATTAAACATCTTCTCTTGCCGTTGACCGAAGGTGGATATGATCTTGTCATAGGGTCAAGAACTATCGGTGAAAGACAAAAAGGGGCGCTTCTGCCCCAAGCTATTGTGGGAAACTATATAGCTACTAGGCTTATAAAGCTGTTCTACGGAGTGAGCTTTACAGATCTTGGCCCCTTCAGGGCCATGAGATATGAAAAGCTTCTTTCTCTCGACATGAGGGACAGAACCTTTGGATGGACGGTTGAGATGCAGGTAAAGGCCGCGAAGAGGGGCTTTCGTTGCACGGAAGTTCCTGTGAGCTACAGAAAGAGAATCGGAACTTCAAAGATAACCGGAACGATTGCAGGAAGCTTTATG
>JAPOSJ010000174.1 GCA_026709745.1 Candidatus Dadabacteria bacterium
CTTTCTCCCACCGGACCAGAAGGAACTTGAAACTGACTTCAAGGAAAAACTCGAAAGAAACTACGGCATAAAGTTTGACAGTCTGTACACTCTGACCAATATGCCGATTAACAGGTTTGAGAAGGAACTCAGAAGACACAACACTTACGATGAATACATCGAGAAGCTTATAAATGCATTCAATCCCGAAGCTGCAGACGGCGTAATGTGCCGAAACCTGATCAGCGTAAGTCACGACGGAAAGATCTATGACTGCGATTTTAACCAGATGCTCGATATGCAGGCCCGAAATGGAAACGGAGGACTGACCATATTCAATTTCGACCTGCGCAAGGCTTTGAAGAGAAAAATAAGATTCGGTGTTCACTGCTTCGGCTGCACTGCGGGGAGCGGAAGCAGTTGTGGTGGCCAGACCGTATCCTGATTCCCGAACCTTCAGAATGTCAAGAGAAACCGGTAATGCACTGATCGTCTTTCTTAAATATCCGGAGGCAGGAAGAGTGAAAACACGTCTGGGAAAAGAAATAGGGAACCGCAGGGCCGCGGAGTTTTACTACGAGACCGCAAATTTTGTAGCTAGCTCCTTTTCAGGTTCGCTCAAGTGGGAAACCTTTTTCTTCTATACTCCCTGGGAAAGGAAAAAAGAAGTGCTTCAATGGCTTGGGGGGTACGAAGCCGTTTTTTTCGCCCAAGAAGAAGGTTCTCTTGGTCAAAGGATGTGCAGGGCGTTTGGAGAATGCTTTTCTCTGGGATTCAGAAATGTAGTCATAATAGGCACAGACTGCGTGATGATAACCAAAGAGGATGTGGAAACTTCGTTTTCGCTGCTCTCGGGAGGGGATTTTGAAGCTGTAATTGGACCCGCAACTGACGGAGGCTATTACCTCCTCGGACTATCGAGACAAACAGACTTTCTTTTTCAGAATATCACTTGGAGTAGTTCAGGAGTATTTGAAGAAACCAGGAAACGCTTGCAAAAAAGCGGCCTTCGCCATGTTGTAATGAGAGAGCTTGCGGACATTGACACGAAAGTGGACATAAGAATAGAGGATATAATGACAAGGGATCCGCAACTTGCTTACAGACTTGAGAAGGTTCTTTCCAACGAGCAGGAAACGTCTGCTGAGAAAGCCTCAGAGGGAAGTCCAATATGAATTCTGAAATTCTTGATGTGGGAGTGCTTGCTTCTTTTTTTGCTGGAGTAATCGCATTTCTGTCTCCCTGCATTTTACCTCTCATGCCGGGTTACTTGTCGATTGTAACTAATCTCTCATACGAGGAACTCTCAGACACACGGGATCTGCCCAGATTCTCAAAGGTACTGCTGCCAAGTGTCGTCTTCATCCTGGGATTCTCAACTGTGTTTATTTCCCTTGGAGTATTTTCCTCTCAGCTCGGGGGGTTGATTTCCGCCAACAAGACTTTCCTGCTCAGAATAGCCGGAATATTCATAATCCTGTTCGGAATAGTAGTAATGGAGGTTGTCAAGGTTCCCCTTCTCGAAAAAGAGCGTAGAATTCCTCTTCAGCAGGAAGGCGGTAATCTCCTTGGAGCCTATATTCTCGGCCTGGCATTCGGATTAGGCTGGACGCCGTGTGTGGGACCTATTCTGGGATCCATACTTCTTTACGCAAGCACTGTGGAAGAAACGCTGAACGCAGTTGGTCTGCTTGCCGTTTACTCACTCGGAATCGGTATACCGTTTATAATCGTCGGTCTCGCGTTTAACAGCGCCTTGAGGTCCTTCAAAAGCTTCAGGAGGTATTATCCTTATTATAAGTACGCTGTAGGCTCAGGACTTATAATAATAGGAATCATGATGTTCTTAAATGAGATTCACTATCTTAACATCTACGGTCAGAAGATATTCGACGCGATGGGAATAGATTTCTGGAAAAAGTTTTAGTATGCAGTAACTCCAATATATAAAGAGCAGATCGACTCGCGTGTTCATCTAAAAGGGAGAATCTCTCAAGTATCATCTGAGGGCTATTTTATTGAGAAAGAATTATTTCCTTTAAGACCGAATAATTCCCTACTTCAAAATCCTCTCTTAATTCTGTTGACTATAAAGAGAAACTTTTTATATTTTGTTAAGTTTCGTTAAATGCAAAGTGGAGGAAGAAATGCCTTTATACGAATATGAATGCTTCGATTGTGATGAGAAATTTGAAGTCTTGGTTATTGA
>JAPOSJ010000048.1 GCA_026709745.1 Candidatus Dadabacteria bacterium
GCAAGACATGTAGATATCCTGAAATTCCTCACGTACAGGTTTCTGCGAAGACACATAGACAACCTCGCCCTGATCGAGAATCACGACCCTGTCACACAGCGAGAGCCCCTCATAGACATTATGAGTAGTCATAACTACGGTTTTATCCGCTTTCATTGAATCCAGTATCGAGGTAAGGATGGCGGATCCTCCGTAATCAAGGCCGCTGTACGGCTCATCCAGAAAAAGTATCTGCGGGTCGTGAAGAAGAGTCCTAGCGATAGCAAGACGCTGGCGCATTCCGAAAGAAAGAGTGCTTACCAGTGCATCTTTCTTGGAGTAGAGATCAACTTTCTTGAGAATACCAGAACATCTGTTCTCAAGGTCCGGTAAGTTATAGAAAGCGCCTATAAATTCGAGATTTTCCCAAGCGGTTAAGTTCTCATAAAGCATCGTGTTATGGGAGATGAACCCTATAAGTTTTCTTATATGCTGTTTTTCCCTGCAGACGTCAAAACCTCCTACAAATACATCTCCTCCGCCAGGCTTTATGAATGTTGAAAGAATGGAAAGTAATGTGGACTTGCCGGCGCCGTTTGGACCGAAAACGGTTAGAAATTCGCCCTGTCTGACTGTAAGATCAACTCCCTTGAGAACGGGGAAAAAACCAAACTGCTTCTCAAGACCTCTGGTTTCTATCGCAAGTACGCCGGGTTGCATATCATTTTCCTTTTCCAAGGATTTTTTCGTAGCCTCCAATCTCTGAGATCCACTCAGAAAGCCCGGCCATTCCAGCCTCGTAACTGCACACTGGTTCATAACCCAGATCTCTTTTTGCCTTCTCTATACTGTAGGTTCTGCTTTTCGATAGAGCGGAGACGCCGAAGCGGGTAAGTACTGGAGGAGTTTCTGATTTCCTTAGTTCGAAAATTTTCTCAAGAAGAAATGCAACCGCATACCCGAGGGTATAAGGTACGGTGATTCTCTGCTTCCATTTAATTCCTATTGACGCAAGCTGATCCGAGACAAAACGGCGGTTATCGATATGTGCCCCGTCGTTTACAAAGTAGATGTTGCCCGCCCCGGCAGGAGACAGAGCCGATAGTATCGAGGCGTGAACAAGATTAAGCACATGGCATGGAGAGACAATTTTCTTATTAAAACCCATATTAACCAGAAGCCCCTTGAGACAGGCATCAGTTATCCTGGGGAGTATGACAGTGTCACCTGCTCCCCAGACGTTTGACGGTCTTAATATGACCGTTTCCATACCTCTACGCCCGCTATACTCTCTTACAAGTTTTTCTGATAACGCCTTGGTTTCGTTATAGAAATTATGGTGGCTTTCTGGATAGGGATAAGTTTCATCTATATTTTTTAGATTAACAGTACCAAGGAAAGAGGCATTCCAGATCACGGTAGAGGAACTCATGTAGACAAACCTTTTAACTCCCGCCTCGCTTGAAGAATCAAGAAGTGTTTTCGTTGCCTCCACATTCTGCTTTAAAAAATCATTCCTAGGTCCCCAGTCAGAAACCTTGGAAGCAAGATGAAAAATGTAATCACACCCTTCGGGAAAAGTCCGAAGCGAACTGGAATTGCAAAGATTCCCATGGACAAGTTCTATACCCAGAGAACGCAATTTTTCTGTATCGCTTGTTTCTCTTACCAAGCATCTTATCGAAAAACCCTTTTCTGCAAGTTTTTCAGCAAGCTTGCCACCGATAAAACCCGTCGCCCCGGTTATCCCTGCTTTTAAGTTTTTTGAGGTTCCCATAAGCTTATTTCTTGATTTCCTTTTCCCAGTCCGTTTTCCTGAATCTTTTCTTTACCTCGACATCTTTTTTGGAAAGCATAGCTTTGCTAGGTCTGGTTGAAACGGGCTTTCTGGTTTTTGCTTTTTCTACTTTCTTTTCAGCCATTTAACACCTCTGCGGTCTCTTTACCGCTTAACAAATCACAGAGTATAATAATTAATAAGCAAAATCGAACAAACCAGGCGGGTAGACAGATGAAATATCTTCACACAATGATAAGGGTCGGTGATCTTGAGAAGTCAATCGCTTTCTACACAGATGTCATCGGTCTTAAGTTTCACAGGAAAACGGATTACCCGGAAGGTCGCTTCACCCTCGCCTTTCTAGGTTATGGCGGTGACACGGAACCTTTCCGAGCACTGACATATAACTTAGATATCTCGCAAT
>JAPOSJ010000234.1 GCA_026709745.1 Candidatus Dadabacteria bacterium
TCAATTTCTCTTGCTACAGCAGAAACTTCATCTTTAAGCTCCTATTCTTTAAAGGGGATTTTAAGCTTTGATCCTGCTTTTCTAGCAAGATTCTCAGCCAAATTAAGGAGTTTTGCGCTTTCAATAAGCGCAATCATTCCGGCAAGTTCACTGCGTTCAAGGCTTCCAAGACCGGCCAGAATACAATCAGGAGTTATAGAGTGATTTCCCATAGCATTCAATTTACTGACTCTTCTTCAGACATGTTTTAAGTCTCTGTAAAAAAAGGCTTCCATCGATCAATGGCATATGCTTCTCCTGTGTTGTACTCCTAATTATTACTGTGATGACATTTCTCTTTGCAAATGAAGATACTGTAAAATCAAATTATCCATTATGAATGACTTGTTTATTGCGAACCTCCAAACCTTTAAGACAGAAACCTCCTCAGAGCACCTCTGGGAAATCATCAATGATCTCAAGAAAACTTCCCGCAACCCGGTCCGCAAGCCGAAGTTCTGAACCATCGCAGGAGTTAGTAATCCCGACACAGTTCATCCCTGCTCTTTTAGCCGCCAGAACACCGTGTGGAGAATCTTCAAACACAACACACTGCCCAGGTGTTACTGTGGCATCATAGTCTTTTTTAAACTTCTCAAGACATTTAAGATAAACCTCAGGAGACGGTTTGGGATTCTCGGTCTCATCAGCCCCTATCACAAAACTGAAAAAACGGGAAAGTCCCTTGCACCGCAGTATGAGATTGATCTCTGTGGATAATGCGCCAGAACCTATCGCCACATGAAACCTCTCCCCGAAAACCTCTAGAAACTCTAAAACTCCAGGGAAAATTTTTATCCCCTCTCCAATCATCTCTTCAAAAAAGACACCTTTTTCCTCAACAAGACGCTCAATCTCCCGTTCAGTGGCCCGCCGTCTGTTATCGTCAAGAAAATTCCTGAAAAAACTTCTGTCGTCGCAGGCAAGATAGCGCAGGTAGTATTCGGTGGGAGAGAGACTTAATCCCAAAGTCTCTACGCTTTTCTGAAACGACTTTAAGTGCAGGGGTTCGCTGTCGACTATCACCCCGTCAAAATCGAATATGAGTGCTTTTATCATTCTGTTTTCCCAAATTTAATAAAACTGTGGTATTTTACTTTTCTTGAAAATATTTATAAAGAGAACCTCTACACAAAATATAGAGAAAGGAGAGAAGAAAACATGGATTATTACAACCCCGAAGATCTCAAGAGATTTCCTGAGATCGGAGAGTTCGCACCGGAACTTATGGATAAGTTCTTTGAGTACTATAACTGCGCAACGGACAAGGATGGGGCGCTTACAAAAAGGGAAAAAGCACTTATTGCCCTTGCAGTTGCTCACACGGAAAAATGTCCCTACTGCATAGATGCTTACACAGCGCGGTGTCTTGAGATGGGAGCGGACCCGGAACAGATGACTGAAGCCGTACACGTCGCCGCCTCAATGTCAGCCGGTGTAAAACTTATCCACGCAATCCAGATGCATAACACATTGAAAAAAAACCGTGCCCTCTAGAAACTCAGGAGGCCAGAAAAACTGTCACGAAGCGAGGCGCTAGGTGCTAATAAAAGAAGAACTATGACCAAGAAAAAAACTAAGACAGTAAACCATGAGTTCTCCCAGAAGCTCAAAGAGCACCGCATCGATGCCAATCCACTTGGGATAGAGACCCTCCAGGTAAACGTAACAAAGCTCTGCAATCAGGCCTGCATTCACTGTCATGTGGACGCTTCTCCCTGGAGAACGGAACAGATGAACCTCAAGGGCGTAGACAGATGCCTTGAGATACTGAGCGAGAACGAATGCATCACGAAGCTTGACCTGACTGGAGGTGCCCCGGAGCTCAACCCCCATTTTGACTATTTCGTCAAGTCTGCAAGATCTCTTGGCAAACACGTGATGGTAAGGCACAACCTGACCGTAACCCTTGACGGAAATCCACGTACTGGAGAGAAAAAAACTTACATACCCGGGTTCTTCGCCGAAAACAGTGTCGAGGTCATATCTTCCCTTCCATATTACAGTACCTATTTTACGGACAAGCAGAGAGGTAAAGGGGTTTTTGAAAAGAGCATAGAGTCACTCAGAATGCTTAACCGGGAAGGCTACGGAGGCGGGGAGCTCAAGCTCAATCTTGTATACAACCCCGTCGGTACCTTTCT
>JAPOSJ010000195.1 GCA_026709745.1 Candidatus Dadabacteria bacterium
TTTCCTGTCAAGATTTCCAGTGGGCTCGTCTGCAAGTATCACCTTTGGTTCTCTGACCACCGATCTGGCAATCGCAACCCGCTGCTGCTCACCTCCAGAAAGCTCTCCCGGGAGATGATCAAGACGCTCGGAAAGTCCCACCCTCTCAAGTGCCTCGCAGGCTTTTTCTCTCGCCTCGGCAGTACTCTGCCTAGCTATAAGACACGGCATCATGACATTTTCAAGTGCCGTGAATTCCATAAGAAGGTAATGAAATTGAAAAATAAATCCAATTTCGGAGTTTCTGAAAACCGAAAGTGCCTTTTCGTTTTTCCCAAAAAGATCTTCTCCTGCATAGAAAACCGACCCTTCCGTCGGTGACTCAAGTGTGCCCAGTATGTGAAGGAGTGTACTTTTCCCGGAACCCGAAATTCCGACGACTCCGAGGGTTTCTCCGGCGGAAATATCCATGCTCACTTGCCCAAGGGCACGCACGCTTCTTCCGGCCTTATAAAAAACCTTTCCAAGGCCCCTGACTCTGTAAAGCGTTTCATTCATATCTCAACGATTCCACCGGATTTTCTCTCGAAGCCCTGTAGGAAGGGTAGAGAGTAGCTAGAAAGCATATAACCAGGCTTGACACAGCCACAACAAGAAAATAAGCCGGCTCTATCCTAACGGGAAATTCGGAAATAGGATACACATTATCATCAAAAGGAATCATTTCCTTTATGAAGTTGCTGGTCTCAAGAAAGCGGCATATCAGGTATCCGAAAAGAGTGCCTAGAGCCGTTCCGATAGTCCCTATTATCATACCGTCGTAAACAAATATCCTTCTTATGCCACTTTTCCTAGCCCCCATTGACATGAGCACGGCTATATCCCTTTTTTTCTCCATAACCAGCATGGTGAGCGTACTCACTATATTAAGAGCGGCAACAAGAACTATAAATCCGAGAAATATTCCTATGGCCATTCTCTCAAGACGAAGCGCCCTGAAGAGACTTCTGTTTGAGTCTTCCCAATTCCTCGAGTAAAAGGGAAAGCCAAGGTTCTCAGCTATTTCATCTCCGGTACTGCGTGCTTTGTATATGTCATCCACCCTGACCTCTATGCCCGTCACCCTGCCTGGAGTCTCAAAGAAATTCATAGCAGTATCAAGCGACACGTAGGCAGTGGATGAATCATATTCAATCATGCCATAATCAAAAACTCCTATCACGCCAAACTTTCTTATCTTGGCCATCGGACCGAAAGGACCGATTTTCCCATAAGGGGAAACAAGATTGACAGTATCTCCGATTCCTGCACCGATCAGATTCGAAAGTTCCCTTCCTATTATGATTGAAGGATGCCCAGAAGGCGTCCTGCCCGAAAGTCTTGAAACAATCCGGGCGCCCTCCCGGGAGAGAGTTTCACGGTCTGTATTTATCTCCGCCGCACTGCCCTTTCCTACAGCCTCAGCCACTGCTGCAACCGACGCAGAGTTGCCCGGATCTATTCCCCGTATTATGGAACCCGAAACAGCATGCTCAGTCGTAAGCATGCCGTGGTTATAAATAAAAGGACTTGTAGAAATAACGCCCGGTGTAGGAGCAAGTTTTTTCTCTACCTCAGCAAAATCTTTGAAATCCCCTTCGTAACTCATTACGACCACATGAGAACTTGCGCCGATTATCTTGTCTCTCAGTTCATCCTCAAATCCCTTCATGACAGAGAGCACCACGTCAAGCGATGCCACTCCCAGAAAGACTCCTAGAATGGAGATAAGGCCAATTGCGGAGAGAAATCCCCGCCCGGTTCCCGATTTGAGGTATCTGAGGGAAATTAAAGACTCATAACTCAATATAGAGTCACCCCTTGAATATGAAGTGCACCATCTCTGAAATGAGGACTTGGACTTTTTTGATTAATACACCTGATTGTAATGGGCCAAGCGACAAAGATAATCTCTAAGGCGAGAACAACTAGAGAATTATCCGATAACAATATATATACATTTAACCTAAGAAGAAAGCTTCCTGATCCAACACTATTTGCAAGAAGGCTAAAAATTTGGGAATTACTTACCTAAATACAAAACAATCCTCTATATTCAATCAGGTAGAATTATTCCCAGATAATGAGTACAAACAGGAATTTACATAAAGCACACAGACAAAAA
>JAPOSJ010000185.1 GCA_026709745.1 Candidatus Dadabacteria bacterium
AAAAATGGACCCTGACATCGCTCCGGCCTCAAGGGAATCCGGCGTCGGCCACTTGGTAAGATAAGCTCACAGGCCGGTATCAAGAAAATACAGTTTCGGGGATTTCACAAGACGCTTGGTCACGTTGCGGTGATAGGGCTTTAATAGGTACACAAGTCCAGAGGTTTCAAGAACTGAAAGCCAGAATTTAGCCATTTTGCTGTCAATCGCTGTATCTCTTGCCAAATTCGCATAGTTAAGCAACTGTCTCTTTCTTGCCGCGACTGCTCCAAGGAACTTGTAAAACAAAGTCTCGTCTGTAATAGACAGAATATCTTTTACGTCTCGGTTGATATAGGTCTGAATGTAGTATTGGTAAAAAACGTTTCGTATTGCAGTAAAAAGTCAAAAGTCTGAACTGCGGTGATCTGGTATCAAATGTGGTTAGTTGATCAATGACACGAGCCCTGCCGGAGCGGTCTATTCTAGGTCAGCTTAAAAGACAGGTAGATAATATTTGCGGCAAAGTGAAAGAATACACTTGACCATATAGTTCCGGTTTTCATGTACAGGTATCCCATTACGAGTGAGGGGAAAAAAGTGAGGGTGTTCTGCCCGCAGTAGTTTCCACTGGAAAATACGCAAATCACAAGAAAGTGCGCCGCGGCAAAAAGTGCACTTGCCGCAATAACTGCTCCCCACCCACCGCCGAGTTTCCTCTGAATATATCCCCTGAAGAAAAACTCCTCCGGGAAAGCTATGGCCACAAGGTGTGTTAGGACTAAAAGTGCTGATGGTTCTATGAACCTGACCGTTTTTCCTATGTACGCGGCGACAAGATACATACAGACTAGATAAGAGAAAAGTACCGCAAGAGAAATCCAGGTGTTCTGAAGCAGTTTTTTGGGGTCAAACCTCAAAACTTCCGCAGTGCCACGGTCAAGGAGAAACGGAACCCAGAGCATTAGCCCCGCTGAGAGCAGAAGAGCGTATTCGCTCCCAATCGCGGTTTTTGAGATAATTATCGTCGCTATAACACCTAAATAGGCGCCAACAGGTATCACAAATTTTTTAGAGAGAAGCTGTTTCATGGGACCGATTTTTTCTTGAGCAGGGATTCTGACTATAATACTTGAATATAATGCAAAAAGGATGTCTTTAGTATGTATGGAGATCTCGAAAATAAGAAAACATCTTGAAACGGAGAAGCTCGGGGAGAAGCTTCTTGTCTTCAATGAGGTGGATTCCACAAATAACATTCTGCGCGGACTTGCAGCACAAGGTGCAGCCATGGACGGAACAGTCGTGGTCTCTGATTCGCAGACTGCCGGCAGGGGACGGATGGGACGTAAGTGGATATCTCCTCGGGGCATGAATCTTTACCTCTCTGCACTGTTTTGCCCAGAGGTTTCTCCGCAGAAATCTTCTGTTTTTACTTTCCTCGCATCCTGTGCACTTGTCGATGTCTTCTCGACCTACGGGGTGGATGCCGAGATAAAATGGCCGAACGATATCATCGTCTGCGGTAAGAAGATCTCGGGAGTACTCACAGAACTTGGCATCTCGGGCGATACCGTTGATTACATTGTGATCGGAATCGGGGTCAATCTTAATTTGCCCGAGGAATTCATTCGCCGCGAAATGGATGATATTTCAGAGAAGACCACATCCCTTTCTTTGCTGCTCGGAGAAGATGTAAGCAGAGATAGGTTCTGCGCGGACCTTATAAATTCCCTTGACCGGTTCTACGCGGAGTTTCGCCGTCGCGGGGCGAGAGCAATTGTGGATGTCTGGATAGAAAGGTGGGGACTTCTGGGAAAGGATATATCTATTGATGTCTCAGGCGAGATTGTAAGCGGGGTGGTGGAGCGCGTCGATGGAAACGGATTTCTTTATCTGAGAACGCCTGAGGGTGACATTAACAAAGTTATTGCGGGAGATGCGGTTTTTTAGAGAACCTCAATTATTTTGCGATGAAGACTGCGCATCAGTTCCATCCACTCGTTTATCATCTCATCGGTTTCGTTGCTTACGTCTTTTTTTATGACTATTCCATAGACTCTGGGTTCCACGAAGCACTTTCCGTATCTTTGTGTGACTATTGAGCCGAATCTGTAGAGTACTTCAAGGGCTTTTCT
>JAPOSJ010000242.1 GCA_026709745.1 Candidatus Dadabacteria bacterium
CTTCCCTCGCTACCGCTTCATGCTGCCAGGAGGGATTACGGTGGATTCAGATCCGAATATCTGTGCTCGCTTCGCCGCATGCTGTTTATAATAGTCCCCGCCATGGTCGCCATAGTGGCCCTGCGGGTTCCCCTATGCAACTTCCTTTATCAGCATGGCGAGTTTGATTACACAGCGGTTGTGAACACTTCCCAGGCTGTTTTGGGTTACGGTCTGGGGCTTTTCGCCGTTGCGGGAATCCGTATAACGGTGCCCGCCTTTTTTGCTCTTCAGGATACGAAGACGCCGGTCAAGGTTGCGTTTTTCTGTTTTATTCTAAACACCATCTGCGGATATGTTCTCGGGTTTGTCTTTTCGCTTGATCATTTCGGTCTGGCGCTTGCGAGTTCAATCTCGTCTGTTGTGAACTTCGTTTTACTGCTCATACTGCTAAACGGCCGGGTGGAAAGTTTTCTCACACGCGACATTCTTTTCTTTACACTCAGAATTCTTGCAATTGCGATCGTCATGGGTTTTGCGGTAAGTGCGGTTGCAGATTTTTCCCCATGGAATGAAACCGGTTTTTCTTCTGACAAGGTCCTGGTTATGGCCGCCTCGGTCGCTCTTGGTGTCGTTCTTTACTTCCTGCTTGCAAGGCTTGTCGGAATAAGGGAAGTGGAGATGCTTCCCTTCATGAAAAAAGGTTAAGGAGGAAGCGTAATGTTCCCCCGGCGGTCCCCTTGTTCCTCTTTGCACATTGCGGTATGCTTGGTAATGTGGTAAGAGGTACCGATTAGATTTTCTCATCAGGTGATGTGCTCGGCGGACGCACTCGCTTGTACGGCAGCAGGATTTATGGACGAGCTTAAGAATCTGAGTCACCAGAAGCTTGAGGCGCTTCAGGAAAAATACGAGTATACCTCTAGGATATTTCCTGATTCCGATTCGCTTCTGGCGCTGGCGGAGGTCTATCTGGCTCTTGGAATGGTAACTAGGGCGAGGCGGACAGTTTCCGATTTTATAGAAAAAAAAGGTGACACAAGCAGGGCGAAACTCATTCTGGCCAAGGCGCATCTTATTTGCTGGGACGCCGCAGCCGCGGAGAAAGATCTCAAAAAGGCACTTTCTCTCGATCGTAGGAATAAGCAGGCTTTGGAGCTTTTAATACATATATACAAAAACTCTGGCAGAACAGCCGAAGCCTTCAGGGTTGCTCTCTCCCCCGGTACGGAGGAGCCATGGCGTCGCATAGAGAGCGCCGGGAAAGCTGAAGAGCCTCCTTGCTTGAAGCCCGACAAGAAAAGCAGGTCACGGGCCGGAGTTTTTGCGACGGACACGATGCTTAATCTCTATGTTTCTCAGGGGCTTTACAAAGATGCCTTGGGAATAGTTGAAGTCCTCTGCGAGACCGACCCAGACAATCCGGTTTACAAGAGCAAACGGGAAGAGATAATGGCTCTTCTCAGCAGATAGTGCTAACAGAAAAATTTTGAGCACTGTGTGTGACTCACGGTCTGAAAGCATTTTATCCAGTAAGTCTCGGTTGGTATGCCCGTTTGGTTTTTCCCGGCCTTTTAATTATCATTAGTGTCGGTGCTTTATACCATGGAAATAATCGTTATAAACGGTCCGAATCTCAATATGCTTGGTAAGAGGGAACCTGAGATTTACGGAAGACTTACACTATCTGAGATTGAATCTTTGCTTTCTTCAAGCACGGGTTCCCTGGGTTCAGATGTCGGAATTTCCTTTTTCCAGTCAAATTCAGAAGGTGAGATAGTTACTGCCATACAGAATTCCTACTGTAAGTTCGATGGAATAATAATAAACCCGGGCGCTTACACCCATACAAGCATAGCCATAAGGGACGCAATACTCTCGACCGGAATCCCTGTTGTGGAGGTTCATATTTCCAACATATACAAGAGGGAGGACTTCAGGCAGAAATCATTCGTCTCGGGAGTATCACTCGCCGTAGTGTCGGGTTTCGGTGCCAACAGTTATTACTTGGGGCTAGCAGGACTGGTTGAGTACCTCAGGAAAGAGGGCGCGTCTTCCAGAGTTTCTCCCTGAGGGATTCTTATGTCGATATCCATCCACTGAGAGGCGGCGAATACGATGTTGGCAGTCGCGGCTGT
>JAPOSJ010000032.1 GCA_026709745.1 Candidatus Dadabacteria bacterium
CGAATGATCAGAAGAACTGAAACCATTAATGATGTCTTGAGACTTGAAGAAGCGATAGATACTTAAAAGTACCGGTAAAACGAGTAAGATATCTCCAGATATATAAAGAACCTGCATAGTCTCATACTGAAACAGAGATTGAAAAAAACACCCCTTTATGTAATAATAACGCTCATTGCATTTTCAGGAGTGGATGAATGAACCCCGCTAACCCCTTTGCGTCCCTTAGGTAAGAAATGGACAAGCATGTCATCGGACACGACGAGGTAAAGACTGCTCTTCTTCTCGGGATAATCTCAAGAGAACACATCTATATTGAAGGCCCTCCAGGCACAGCCAAAACCATGCTTTCGGAAATCGTTTCCAAGGCAGCCGAGCTTAATTTCTTTTTCTACCAGCTTCACAGAGACACAAGGCTTTCCGAACTGGTAGGAGACCTTACCATAATAAAAGAAGAAACGGAGGAAGGAGAGAGGATAAAACAGGACATAGTAAAGGGAGGAATACTGACGTCTGAGATATGCCTTCTAGACGACATATCGCGCGCGCCGGGGGAATCACTTAACATACTTCTTCGAATACTTAACGAAAGAAAATTCTTCAACGAATCCATCCCCCTTCTGACAGCTATAGCAACAAGCAACCCTACAGCTGATGAATACTATAATGAACCCCTTGATCCGGCCAACCTTGACAGGTTCGTTCTCCAAGTAAAAGCTTTGGGCATTTCCTACGGAAGAAAATGGGATGAAGCAAGAAAGGTTATCGAGCTTTACTCCCAGAAACCTTTTGAGGAAAAAATACCGAAGCGGGTAAGCAAGAAGCTTTTCGACAAAAGCTACAAGACTCTTGAGAATATCATAATTCCCAATGACGTTCAGGAAGGCCTTGCGAATTTTGCAACTGTAATGATCGAGGACTTTGGCCTTAACGAAACCAACTCGCTTATTTCTGACAGGACATTTTTCGTCAAGGCCCTGAAGCTGATCCGTTCCCACGCACTTCTTAACGAGCGGGAAGTATGCTCTAAAGAGGATCTTGAAGTCTTAAAATACATGACCGCCTTCAGGGTCCCCCCGGATGTCTACGCACAGATGGACAGTATCCTTCGCAATATTGTTCAGGATAAAAAAAAAAGCCAGAAGACAAGCTGACGCCAGATCTGGATCAGATTCCTGATTCAGAGTTTGATCAGGACTTCTCTCAGGAACCCAAGGGAGAGATTCCCGATGAGGAAGCGGACAAGGAAACTGAGAACCCAATGGCCGAGGCTCAGAAAACCTTCTTTGACGCACTCAGAGACCTCAAGCAGAACCTCGATAACAACCAGAGCGAAATGGCCCCTCCGGAGGGCCAGGACGTGCCAAACGACCCCACCGGGAATCCACAGGACAGTGGAAACACTGAGAGAGAGGACAAATCCGCCCGCGCCTACATGAGCAGCAAGTCTTCCAAGGCAGGAGAAGACGATGAGACGGTAATCCCCGGAAGAGGCAATTCCGAAACTGCGGAGAACATAAAACGCATCATGAGAGTGCTTGAGGGCAACTTCCAGAAAAGCATGGCAAAAAAGACATTCCACCCCGGAGGATCCCCCAGGAAATGGAAACGCATGTCCTCTTTTGACGAAGTCGAGGACATAGATCCCGTCGAGGCATTCATATGGTCGCAGCACACTTCCCCCAGGCTTCCGAGAGTTCACCTTCGCGAAAAAGAGACGCTGGGAGGAGAAATAGCGATCTTAAGAGATATAAGCACTTCCATGATGGGAGTGTACAGCGAATGGTCATCCTCTGTAGTCAAGGGAGTAATACAGCTTGCGAGAAAGAAAAGGATGAGAATTGGTTATCTGGAATTTAACCACCGATCTAGAAAACACACAAAAAATTCCCGCTTTTTCACCAGAGACTATAAGTGGATAGAAAAGCTGGCCGAGAGTACAGACTGCTCGGGCAACACTAATTATGAAGAGGCGCTCGGAGAAGCGCTCAAGGAGTTTCGCGGCAGGGGGCTCAGGAACAAGCACATACTCTTTATCACCGACGGAATTCCGACTTCCGGGGGCCCCGCAGTACAAGGCCAAAGGGGGG
>JAPOSJ010000013.1 GCA_026709745.1 Candidatus Dadabacteria bacterium
TTATTCCGTTGTGTCCGGCTGAGCCTCCCGCCCTGTTTACCCTTACGTTTCCGAGAGGAAGATCAAGTTCGTCGTAAATCACGATTATTCTCTCCAGGTCTATTCCGTAGAACTGTTTCGCCTCTCTAATGGCCTCGCCGCTTGAGTTCATAAACGTCTGGGGCTTTATTATCAGCACCTTATGATCTTCCTGGGGCGCCTCCGCGCAGAGACTTCTGAATTTTTTCTTCCTGATTTTCACTCCTAGACGCTCAGCCGCCCTCTCAGCCGCACAAAACCCAATGTTATGTCTTGTATTTTCGTAGGAGGAACCGGGATTTCCCAGACCAGCAATCAGATGTCGCATGGATTCATTTAATTGTCACTCTCGGCTTCTTGTTCCTCTTTCTCTTCTGTATCCTCGGCCTCCATTAAACGCTGCCCTATAACCTGGACAACTTTTTCTCTTCCTTCTCTAATCGGTTTTGTATCCTCGCCGAGTGAGAGACCCGATATGTCAACGAAATCTCCTATCTTGAGTTCGGTTACGTCTATTTCTATCGAATCGGGAATATCGGCCGGCAGGCATTCAAGATCGACTGTTCTAATCAGTCTCTCAAGCTTGCCACCTCTTCTCTCTCCCTCAGACCTTCCACGGGTGTTTACCGGAACCGCAACCCTTATGCTTTTCTGCATGTCTATTGCCAGAAAATCAAGATGGATAACCCTGTCCTTAAGGGGGTCTCTCTGGATTTCTTTTACCATGGAGAACTTTTTAACAGTGGGCTCAGTGCAATCTATCTCAAGTTCCAGAACCGTGTTTATTCCGCCGCTTCCTGAAAGCGCCTGCTTAAGATCGTCCGGGCGCACCACAAGTGGTACCGGTTCCTCTCCCCCGCCGTAGAGTATGGCCGGTATGTTTCCTTCCTTCCTTATCTCTCTGGCTCCGCTTTTGCCTATTCTTTTTCTGGGTTTTACCCGAAGTGAACTTTGTACCATTTTTTTCTCCTGGAGTCGTTTAAGTGAAAAGGGCGCTTATAGATTCCCCGAGCGCCGTTCTCTTTATCGCTTCGCCAATCAGGTCAGCAATGCTGAGCACGGTGATTTTCGTGCTTCGTTTCAGGTTTTCCTGCTGGGGAATGGTGTTTGTTATTATTACCTCTTCAATGTCCGAATTGTTTATCTTGTCAATCGCAGGATCCGAGAGCACACCGTGGGTGCAGCAGAGCGATACGTTTTTCGCGCCTTTTTCAAGAAGCACTCTAGCCGCCTCCGTTGCAGTTCCGGCCGTGTCCACCAAGTCGTCGACTATTATCGCATGCTTTCCTTCCACGTCACCGATTATGTTGCTTATCTGCGCAACATTAGGTGCAGGCCTTCTCTTGTAGCAGATGGCAATGTCAGAATGGGCCCTGTTGGCAAATTCGTTTGCCCTCTCAACTCCTCCTGCATCGGGAGAGACTATCACCGTTTCCCCATCGCGGTATTTTCTGCGCAGGTAGTTGACTATAACGGGTGTGGCGTAGAGGTGTGTTACAGGAACGTCGAAAAATCCCTGTATCTGGCCGGCATGGAGGTCCATGGTCACTATCTTACTTGCTCCCGCCACGACTATCAGGTCTGCAGCGAGTTTGGCACTTATTGGAGCGCGCGGTTGAACCTTACGGTCCTGCCTTGCGTACCCGTAATACGGTATAACGGCGGTTATAGTCCTTGCCGATGCACGTTTTAGCGCGTCGGTGATCACCAGAAGCTCCATTATGTTTTCGTTTACAGGAGGACAGGTTGATTGTATCAGAAACACGTTTGAACCTCTCACGCTCTCTCGTATGTCGACGAATATCTCTCCGTCACTAAAACGGTTGATTTCCATCTGCCCGGGAGAGACGTCAAGATAATTGCAGACATCCTCAAAAAGAGGATAGTTTGCCGTGCCGCTGAATATTTTTGTGTGCTGTATTTCCATCTCGAATCTGAAAATATAAAACCCTTTATTATAGAGTAAAGTTTCGATAATTCAAGCTCGG
>JAPOSJ010000021.1 GCA_026709745.1 Candidatus Dadabacteria bacterium
GCGGTTATGGATGCTGTTTTTGGGTGGAAAAATTTTGTTAATGAAATTGTCTGGTATTACGAAAGTGGCGGAAGGACAATAAATCATTTTCCAAAAAAACATGATTTCCTGTTGTTTTACTCAAAGAATAAAAAGAAAAAAATATTCGATGGAAATTCCGTTATGGTTCCAAGGAATGTTTGTGCTTCTTGTGGTATTAAAATGACAAAATGGAATAACTTAAAGAAGCATGTAGACAAGGATGGACGTGTTTATAGAACAATGAAGTCTGCCGGCAAGATATATAAGTATTATGATGATGACCCGACAATGCCACCGGATGTTTGGCTTGAGTTTAATCACCTTCAACAAAAAGATCCTGAGCGCACTGGTTACCCGACTCAAAAACCTTTAGCTTTGTATGAACGAATGATATTAGCTAGCAGCAATAAAAACGATATTGTTTTAGACCCCTTTTGCGGTTGCGCAACTACCCTCGTAGCAGCCGAGAAACTAGAAAGGCAGTGGGTCGGTATGGATATATGGCAAGGGGCATATAAGCTGGTTACAAAACGTATGGAAGATACAACAGGCTTGTTTGGCAATGTAACTTTCACCAATCAAATCCCAGTCCGTACAGATGACGGAGAATCTGCTTCACCTTTTCTCCGAGTCAAAGAGAAAGTCAAAGAGCCAGATGGGCCAAAGTGGTCAAGGGCAAAGATGTATGAATACCTTATTGAACAGAACGGCCTTACCTGCCCTGGATGTAACCGCACTTTTGACGATCCTCGTTTCTTAGAATTAGATCACAATATCCCTCGATCCGATGGTGGTATAAATCATATAACAAATAGAATCTTACTTTGTGGTCCGTGCAATAAGATAAAAAGCAATATCTACACGTTATCAGGCTTACGTAGAATTAATAAGAAATCAGGGTTTATGAAAGAATAAAGGGGTGTATTCATGAGCGACAAAAAGAAAGAATGGGATAAAGTAAACCAGGCAGCCAAGCTGATATTTAATATGGCAGCCGTTTCTCATAAGAGACCTAAAAAACCAAATAAACAGGATTTAAATCGTAAGTTTTCTTTGAAAAAAGATAGAAAGGGTAATCCGAAAATTAAAGAAGTCGAGTGAGGGATTTAGATCGCCTTGTCAACTTTGCTATATAATTCCCCTATTTTTCGGGTGAACTTGACGTGGCTTTTAGGCCCGATAACCCTGTGAGTGGTTCTATAGAAGGCACAATGATTCCTGGCAATCCCGACAGTGACGTGTTTCCTGGCAGATGGTCTATGAACAAGAACCGTAATGTGGGTTTCAGTGTAAAGCTTGGATATTCTCCAAGGGAGGGATATTTTCTAGGTGAGGGAGGTTCGGTTTACACGGTCCTCGGGGTGCAGCGCCTTGATCTGACTCTTGAAACCACCGCTACAGGTACGCTTTCAGACGGCACGATGTTTGTTGATGCCAAGTCCAGCGAAAAACGCTCCGTGACACCGTGGCTTTTCGGAGGCGGCATAGAAATCGGAAGTGAAAAAAACAGATTTGATCTGAGAATTACCTACTCAAGGTACGATATAACCTACGAAAACCGCAGCGGGACGGAACTTGTTCCCTCGGTAGTTGGCTTTGAGTTTGAAGTTTCCGAGTGGGGAGCTTATCTTGGCTACACGTGGTCGCCGGGATTCGGGCTTGGAATCTGAAGCACCGAAAAGTCAGTTTTCCGCTTGATTTTTAGGTTTTTCTGAAGAGAGGATCTTACAGTTTCTTGTCCGTGGAACCATAGATCTCTCCCGAATAGGATAAGATACCCGCTCTCCATTTTGCAGAAACGGAGATTCTGAAGCTGTTTGGAATTCCACCCGCCGTTACTTTCTCCTCCTGAGCTGAATGAATACACCATGCAGCGGTTAGTTTGTGCTTAACGCTCTTTTTTTTCCCTTACGGGGTCATATCCTCCCGCGCTTAGGGGATGGCATCGAGATATTCTTCTGAGAGTCAACCAGATACCGGTAAGAGCACCATGTTCTTTTAGGGCTTCAATCGAATATGCGGAACAGCTTGGGTGAAACCTGCAGGTTGAAGGGAACAATGGAGAAACTATTTTTTGGTAGAGTCTTACAAAAAAGACCAGAAACCTGACCGCGGGCTTTTTCTTCATTTGATGCGCAGTGAGAGTTATTTTATCTCTGAGCAGATCTCGGAGAACTTCTTGTTGGATACATCGTTTTTTACCACGAATACCACGTCATTTGAATAGAATACGGGTTTATTTTTTCTGAAAACTTCCCGCAGCACCCGTTTTATCCTGTTTCTTCTGACGGAAAGTGGTGACACTTTCCTACCCGCCGATACTCCTAGGCGAGGAAATCCGAAAGAGTTGGTTTTCGTATAAAGTATGAAGTTTTCCGAGTAGATTCTAGAGCCTTGTGAGAATATGGTGCGAAAGTCGCGGGATGTCTTTATCTTGAATTTTGCGGGGAATGAATTGTTGGACTCAAGAACTACTTTTTCCATCTCCCAACCGTAAGAACATGCCTTCCCTTGGCAGTTCTTCTTTTTAGTATGCTTCTGCCTCCCCTAGTACTCAGTCTGGCGCGAAATCCATGCGTTCTGAGTCTCTTTTTTACGTGCGGCTGATAGGTTCTTTTCATAGTTACAGGTCAGAATAACAGGTAAAAATTTGAAGGTCAAGGGAAATCGCGGACCGGAAATAGGTGCTACCAGATAATTTATGCCTCAGATTGACAATAAACCAGTTGTTACAAATAATAAATACCTAACAAATTTAAACGGTTTTTGAGATTCTTCGTTTATTATGATCATTGAAGGCGTGAAACTAATGGTCATTGGTATGGCCATAGTATATGTTTTCCTCATTGTGCTGATGTTTAGCGTAATGTTGTCCGCGAGGCTTTTTAAGGATAGTGGTGCCGGTGCGTCTGCGGGTCCTGTGACTCCGGTAAAATCCCGAAGAAACGTTACCCCGGTCATAGCGGCGGCCGTAAAGGCCTACAGGACGAAGCGTGCCGGTGACAGCTCATCTTGAAGACCCCAAAGGTTTTGTCATGAAGAAAATCTTATTTCAGGATACATCTTTTCGCGATGGTTTTCAGTCTGTTTTCGGGGCTAGAGTGCTTACAGAAGACTTTATTCCGGCTGTTGAAGCCGCCAAGGAGGCTGGAATAACCCACTTTGAGGCAGGCGGGGGAGCCAGGTTCCAAAGTCTATTTCTTTACTGTGGCGAGTCCGCTTTTGACATGATGGACCGCTTCCGCGAGGCAGCCGGACCGGACGCTAACCTTCAGACGCTTGCAAGGGGTATCAATGTAGTTGCTCTCTCCCAGCAACCCAAGGACATGATAGATCTCCATGCCAGAATGTTCAAGAAGCACGGCATAACTCACATAAGGAATTTTGATGCCTTAAACGACGTGAGAAACCTTGAGTACTCAGGCCAGTGCATAAAGAATGCGGGTCTGCATCATCAGGCCGTGGTAACACTCATGGAACTTCCTCCGGGCTGCGAAGGCGCCCACGACGTTGATTTCTATATAGACAGGCTGAGAAAAATACTTGATTCAGGTCTTCCCTACGATTCCATATGCTTCAAGGACGCTTCAGGAACTTCAAATCCTAAAAAGGTTTATGAGACGCTTAAGGCCGCGAGAAAACTTGTGGGGGAAAATGTTATTCTCTGGGTGCACACCCATGAAACAGCAGCGCAGGGGGTCAATCAGTATATGGCTGCCATAAATGGCGGGTGCGATGGGATTTGCGTCGCGCGAGCCCCAGTTTCTGGGGGAACATCTCAACCGGACCTGGTATCGATGTGGAATGCCCTTAAGGGGACGGAGTACACCCTCGATGTTGAGATAAACAAGGTTCTTGAGGCGAATTCAGTGTTCAAGGAATGCATGTCGGGCTATTATTTCCCGCCTGAAGCCCTTCGGGTTTCTTCAGAGGTTCTGCTCTCTCCGATGCCCGGCGGAGCACTTACAGCGAACACTATGATGATGAGAGACACGGGCACTCTTGATCTTTACCCCAAGGTGATTGAGGCCATGAGTGAATGTGTTGCGAAAGGTGGATTTGGAACCTCGGTTACACCGGTTTCCCAGTTCTATTTCCAGCAGGCCTACGCAAACGTCACTCAAGGACCTTGGAAGAAGATAACCGATGGTTATGGCAACATGGTGCTCGGATACTTCGGACGCACTCCCGTCGATCCCGACCCCGAAGTGGTGGCAATAGCCGAAGAGCAGATGGGTAAGCCCCGCTTTGAGGGTAACCCGCTTGACATACTTGAGCCTGGGATTCCGAAGGCGACTGAGATTCTCGAAAAAGAAGGTCTTCCTGTTACAGAAGAGAACATATTCATAGTGGGTGCTCTCCAGACCCAGGGCGGAAACAAGGGACTTGAATTTCTCAAGGGGAATTTTAGCGTCAACATCAGAAGGGATGCGCCTGAGCAGAAGCCTCAGGAGAAACAGGGCCTTGGCACCAGCGTGGCTTCAAAAGTGTCAGGTAGCGCTGAGAATTTCGTCATCACAGTTGACGGAAAAAGTTACAATGTAAGTGTAAAAGAAGGAACTTCGGAGGTTGCCTCGGTAACAGAAACTCCGGCACCCAATAAATCTTCTGTGATGGATGAAGACTCTCCAGATGTGGTAGCTGTTACGGCTAGCGTTCCCGGTAACATTTACAGGGTACTTGTCAGTACCGGAGAGAAGATAAAGGAAAATCAGACGCTTATAATGCTTGAAGCCATGAAGATGGAAACTCCCGTTGCCTCTCCATGCGATGGAGAAATCGTTTCCATTGAGGTAGAACAGGGACAGGTAGTGGAGACAGGTCAGCTTATCCTTACCATTCTTCCATCGTAAGCCTATGAAAAGATTCATACTCATTTTCGCGATTCTCGGATTTTCCCTAGGAATGTTTTCAGGCATCCCTGATTGTCTCGGGGATACGGTAAGCGAGGTTGAGGCTGCAGCGGCGGAACAAGACAGAAAGCTTGCGTCTTTCCCCCAGCTTTTAAATAACATAGCTACCAGCACGGGCATCTACGGGTTCATCGCAGGCAATGCTTCTTCTTGGACTAACGGGTTGGGCATGTTTCTTATGATAGTGGTAGGCTTTCTTCTTCTCTACCTTGGGATTGCTAAAAAATTCGAACCTCTTCTTCTTGTTACAATAGCTTTCGGGTGCATATTGGCCAACATTCCGCTTGCGGGGATAAGTGACCCTGGCGGGGTGCTTTATTACGTTTACGATGTTGGTATAAAGACTGGTATTTTCCCCCTTCTTATATTCATGGGAGTGGGAGCGCTTACCGACTTCGGCCCCCTTCTGGCCAACCCTAAGACGGTTCTTCTGGGGGGTGCTGCGCAGTTCGGAATTTTCTCGACGTTGATAGGAGCACTTGTGCTTGCTCGCTACGTACCCGGAATCGATTTTTCCCTGACCGACGCGGCGTCGATAGGAATAATAGGGTCAGCTGACGGACCGACCTCAATTTACATTTCTTCTCAGCTTGCCCCTAGGCTTCTCGGTGCGGTCTCAGTCGCCGCGTATTCCTACATGGCTCTTGTACCTATAATCCAGCCCCCGATAATGAAGGCTCTTACTTCTTCTGAAGAGAGAAAAATAAGGATGAGCCAGCTTCGTCCCGTGTCGAAGAGGGAAAGAATAATGTTTCCGTTAATTGCTCTTACTCTCTGCCTGCTTTTTCTTCCATCGGCAGCGCCCCTGATAGGTTTTTTCGCTTTCGGCAACCTGATGAGAGAGTGCGGAGTGGTTGACCGCCTCTCGGATACGACGAGAAACGCCCTTATAAATATAGTTACTATATTTCTCGGTCTCGGAGTCGGCTCACAGCTTCTGGCCTCAGAAGTTCTGTCCCTTGAGACCCTTGGAATACTACTTCTCGGTATTGTTGCTTTCTGCATAGGTACTGCCTCCGGGGTGCTGATGGCCAAACTAATGAACAGTTTCTCCGAAACCAAGATCAATCCCCTGATCGGTTCGGCAGGGGTTTCGGCGGTTCCGATGGCGGCTCGCGTATCTCAAGATATCGGGGCTAGGGAAGATCCACAGAACGTGCTTCTGATGCACGCTATGGGTCCGAACGTGGCCGGAGTTGTGGGTTCTGCCGTAGCGGCGGGAGTGCTGCTTGCGGTTTTCCAGTAATTTTTTGATTTATCACCAAGTATATTTCCTGCTAAGAGATTTAAGGGACGGTCGGCAATTATTACCGGGTGAGGAACGAGAACTGTTGAGGCAAGGCGCTTTCGTTGGCTCGAAATAGTGCCAGAGTTCTTGTTACTGGAAGAAGGGAAGGGAAATATTGATAAATGCTGTTTTTGTTGAGGTTTTCATGGCGACTGTAAAAACTTCAAGCATATCCTTCTTAAATTGTGCCCACCAAAGCAAAACTTCCGAACCGTTCCTGCTCCGGCGGAGTATATCCCCTGATGCCCGTTGAAACAATAACTCTGCCGCCCGGTTTAGGAAATTATGAAGTACCACTTCTTAATTCCTTGGTTAACATGCTATAACACGGTTTTCTACCTTGACGCTTATCAATAACTGAATTACAATAAACTCTAATTGAAAAACATTCTCATTTGACAATTGCCATGATAAAGGATTTTGAGTGTGTTCAGGAGTCGTATGCCAGAGATCTTCTGCGGGAGAAGGGGCTTAAATCCACCACGCAGCGCCTCGCCGTTATCCATGTTCTTCACACGAGCGGAAAATCGCTTTCGGTCGGTGAAATACACGACGGGGTAAAAAAGCTGCTCGGCGTCGCAGGACTTGCCACTATCTACAGAACTCTTGATATATTTGAGGACTTGGGAATCGTTAAGCGACTTCATTTCCCCGACGGTGGTCACGGCTACGCGTTTTCCCGGGGCCGTCACTTTCATCACATGGTTTGCGTCGACTGCAGGGGGGTTTTCGATTTCCCTGAGTGTCCGGTAGAGTGGCTTGATTATGCTTCTGCTGAGAAACAGGGATTTCGTGTGAAGGATCATTTTATACAACTTTTCGGCCAGTGTGACAAGTGTGCGGAGGTGGCTTAACAGGATGATGAACCATACAAGAATTCAGAGACTTACCGATTACACCTCGATATCTCTCGCAGGCCTATGCGCCGTCCACTGTTTTCTGACTCCGGTGGTGCTCATACTGTTTCCAATCTTGGGTTCGACATTCATGTTTAAAGAAATTTTCCACGAACTGATGCTCTTTCTGGTAATTCCCGCTAGTTTGGTCGCCATATTTCTCGGCTGCAGACGCCACAAGGATTTCAACGTGATAGTGCTGGGGGTGCTAGGACTGGGCTTTCTTGTGTCAGGAGCGTTTGTGACTAGGGGTTACGGAGAATATATTTTTACTTTTATCGGCGCGTTTATAATGATTTCCGGTCACCTGCGCAATTTCAGGCTCTGCAGAAAAGATGACTGCTATGAGCACTGAGCTCCTATACTTTTGTTCTAGTAAGAATATTGATGAGCGAAGAGTGTACTTATTAAATCAAATATATAGATGGCAGACTTAGAATCCCTTACTAGTGTATTAATACAGGAGAACAGGTAGCGACCCCTCAATTGTCTTCTATGATTGATAATCGGCAGATGTTGGGATTAACTTCTATTACTTACAATCTTCTAGCTTGAGTTATCCTGAAAATTGTAGTAATTGGAACTTCTTGGAATCAAGGAGATATGGAGTCGGTAGATTTTTTCAGAGAATTATAAAGAAAAAATAAATTTTTCTTGAAAACGGTTTTTTTTTCGTGCATAATGACAACTCACTTTTTTGAGGGTCCCAATGGGTAAGTCGTTAAACAGAGTGCTTGTCAAGATGAAAAGTACTGAGAGTCCTTACATCTATTATACGAAGAAGAACAAGATGAATACTCCGGACCGTCTTGAACTTAAAAAGTATGACCCAGTAATAAGAAAGCACGTTGTTTTTAAGGAGACCAAGTAGTTAGAGGAAATTACTATGGCCCGATGTTGCGCGATAACAGGAAAAAAACCCCTTTTTGGAAACAACGTTTCCCACGCTAACAACCACGTCAAGAGGCGGCAGAACCCGAATCTTCACTGGAAAAGAATCTATGTTCCGGAGATAGACAGATACGTCAGGATAAGGATTTCCACCCGTGCGCTGAGAACTATCAACAAAAAAGGTCTTATGCCTTACCTGAGAGATGAGGGTCTTACCCTCAGGGACATAACACGCTGACCTCTCTTTCCTTACTGATTTACCAGATACGAAATAACAAATGGGAGAACAAGCAGGGAAATCCCCGTGCCGGCCACTATTATCGACGCGACCGTCTCAGAGTCCCTTCCATATTTTTCCGCAAGCACGAAATTGAAGACTGCAGGCGGCATTGAGCACTCAAGGATAACAACCTTTGCCTCAACTCCCTTCAGTCCGAATACGTTTACGAATATCGCTCCAAGTATAACACCGAGAAAGATTCTGGCGGAACCGAAGAAACAGGAAAGCCAGAGCCTTGAGAGTTTCATTTCGGAGAGCTTATACCCGAGTGCAAAAAGCATTGCGGGTATAGTGATTTCACCAAGCAGAGCTACGGGCCTCTCGATAACCACAGGGACCTGAAAACCGACCGAGTTTATGACTATCCCCGCCACTGTGGCGTATATAAGGGGGAGAGTCAGTATCTCGCGCAGCCCCTTTGCGGATCCCAGAATCATGATTCCCACTGTATAGTGAAGAAGCATGGTCGCAACAACGCAGAGTATCGCGATGTTGAACCCGTACTGTCCAAACGCAAAGAGACAGAGAGGGAGTCCCAGATTTCCCGTGTTCGCGAAAACCAAGGGAGGCAGGTATACCCTTGAGTCAATCTGGAGCGCTTTTGTGAGAGCCCCTCCAATTATTATGGTAGAGAAAATTACTGCCGATATTGAGAGAAACAGCTTTGCCGTCACAGACGGGTCCATTGTGAAATCGGAGAGAGAGGAGATTATGAGACACGGGGTAGTCACGTAAACCACAAGATCGTTGATTGATGAAATATCTATTTTTTTCGCCCTTCTGAAAAAAAAACCCATGGCGATTACAAGAAATGCTGGCAGGACGATATTTGCAAGCTGAGGTATTGAGGAAAGAGTCATTTTATGAGTTTTTCCGCCGAAAGAAGAAAACCGATCTTCACCGTGGCAGACACGGCGTCGCGGAGAGTTCTCAGAGCTTTACCACCGAGGCGCCCCAGGTAAAACCAGTTCCGAAAGCTGCAAACAGAACAATATTTCCTTCTCTGACCCTTCCCTTGTGGATGGCTTCGTCAAGGGCGAGCGGAACGGATGCCGCAGAAGTATTTCCGTATTTGTCGAGGTTCATGAAAACTTTTTCTTGGGGGAAGTCAAGCCTCCTCCTCACGGCTTCCACGATCCTGTAGTTTGCCTGGTGCGGGACGAAGAGGTCTATATCCTCAGCAGAAACATCTGCTTTAGCTATGGCTTCCACAGTTGCCGACTCCATGCTCTTGACCGCGACTTTGAAAACGTCGTTCCCCTGCATCTTAATGTACTGTTCCTTGTTCTTGAGCACTTCTTCACCTATCGGGGTCCTTGAGCCTCCAGCCGGCACATAGAGAAGCCCCCAGTTGTTTCCGTCCGAACTGAGGATGGATGAGAGAATTCCCGGTTTGTCCGAAGCGCTAAGAATCACGGCCCCTGCCCCATCTCCAAAAAGTATGCAGGTTGAGCGATCCTCAAAGTTGGTGACTTTCGAGAGGAGATCCACGCCTATGACAAGGATTTTCTTCACCCCGCCCGATTTTATTATTCCCTCAGCAACGTGAAGAGAATACAGAAATCCCGAACATCCTGCCATAAGGTCAAATGCGTAGGCATTTTTAGCTCCGAGGCGACTCTGGATGATGCAGGCGGTTGAGGGGAATACAAAATCTGGGGTTACGGTTCCGACTATGATTACATCCAGCTGCTGCGCACTTAGCCCTGCGGCTCTAAGTGCTTTTTCGGCGGCTTCATAGGCGATATCCGATGCGGCGGTACTATCGTCCGCGATTCTGCGCTCTTTTATACCCGTTCTGGACGTAATCCACTCGTCAGAAGTTTCGACCATTTTTTCCAGATCGGAATTGGAAAGTACGGTCTCTGGAACCGAGGAACCGGTTCCTATGATTTTTGCATACTTCAAATCGGAATTCTCCCCGAGACGGTTAGCGCAATAATAGTTTAAAGCCCTGATTTTGTCAACAGGTCTGCGTCTGCCCCTGAAACGATTTTTTCAAGCGGTTCAAGTTCCGACTCGGTCATCTGTGCCGTAATAGAATGATGTGCGTCATCGCAGAGGAAAATCAGGGAAAATGTTCCGAGTCTAGCAAGGGTTGCAAGAAAAAAAGCTTCTTCCGAGGAATCAGTTAGGAAAAAATACTCGTACTTCATTTTGAGATCCCTGCTAGTTCTTATCTTTATTTCCATGGCGACCGAAGTAAATTCCTCTTTTTCAACTGTGAAGAAACGTGTTGATACTTCTTTGGTATCGGCAATAGTGGCGACTGTTTCTGATCTCTCCTTGAAAATTATCAAGCAGTTCTTTTCCGTCGCGTGCGGCACGCACCCGTAGAGAATATGTGACAGTGCCAACTGCAGTTCTATGTCCCTCTCAAGCGGTGCATATATGTCTTTGGGCGTTAAAAATATTCTTGACATAATATTTGGATAATCAGTATCATTAAAGATGGAATTTAGATTTTTGCGGACTTCGGGTTTGTGGCATCAGCATTAAGTAGTATAAAGAGTATCAGGAGGATAGATAGTCTAATGACAATACAAGGCAATGAGTTAGTTCTGGTAGCTATCGTAATTCTTATCGTGGGGATCATCCTTATGTTAAAAGAGGGAGGAGGTGAGCAACAGCAAGCTTCCGAAGCACCCGCTCCGCCCGAACCTCAGGAGCCTCAAAGCGATGTGGATCCCTTTCAGTCTGCTCAGGCAGCACCTGAGGATGCCGTACCTCCTTCTCCGGATTCTGGAGTTTCTTCAGACGGAGAGCAGGATCCCTTTAAGGCCCCGAGTTCTTAGCCGAGAAAAGTTTGAAGATAGAAATGGTTTTTCACGTTCAGCACTGAATTATCCTTCGGTCGTTGCGTGAAGATGTCAGAGTGTATTATCCTTGCTAGCACTTCAATTCCGTCAACAACCCTTGGAGATGATCTGCTGAAGTAAGAGTTTGCGTCCACTATGTAGCAATGCCCTTTTTTTACGGCGTGCAGAGCGTGCCACTGCCTCACACCGCCGGTCACCTCTTCTATGCTGTCAAGCGTTTTCTCTATGTCGAATCCGCAGGGCATCAGGATTAGATAGTCAGGAGAAGATTCAAGTATTTCATCCCAGGTTGTCTTGAACGAAGGTTCTCCCACCATTGAGATAAGCGGTTCCCCTCCCGCTATCTTTACCATCTCCGGTACCCAGTGTCCTGCCGCGTAAGGAGGCTCAAGCCACTCAAGGCAGAAGACCCCAGGGCGGTATCTTTCACTCAGGAGTTTCTTCTCGACAGCCTCGATTCTTCCGCGAAGACTGCCTACCAAGGTTAGGGCCCTTTCTGTAGTTCCGGTGATTTCTCCGAGAAGGAGAATAGAATCTATTATTTCCCCTACAGTTGCAGGATCAAGGGAAATTATTTCGGGGCGGTTCTCAAGAACCTCGCATACATCCGTTACCTCATTTTCTGCCACGGCACATACATCGCAGAGCCCCTGGGTTATAATAATGTCAGGCTTTATTTTGCGGAGCCTCTCCGAGTCTATCATGTAGACGCTTTTTCCCTCGGCGCGGCTCCTGCTAATAAATTCGTCTATGCGTGCACTTGAGAGCTTTCCCCTTCCTTCAAGAATGCTGTTTACAACCACGGGTTTTTTGCGTGCCTCAGGTGGATAGTCACATTCGTGGGTTACAGCGACCAGGTGATCCTCAAGCCCAAGGGCAAACACTATTTCTGTTGAACTTGGAAGAAGCGAGCATATTCTCATGAGACTTCTTATTATACAGTCTGCAGGGAAGTACTCCAGACTCCTGGTGCAGCATTTATTTTTTTGACGTTTCGGCGTGTAGAATAGTTTCCATGAAGATCGTGACAAGATTTGCTCCCAGCCCCACGGGTGCCCTTCATGTTGGAGCAGCCCGCACAGCTATTTTTAACTGGCTTTTTTCCGAAAGTCTCGGGGGAGATTTTTTGCTCAGGATTGAGGATACCGACCGTGTACGCTCAGAGGAGCGGTTTGAGCTGCAGATAATAGAATCGCTTAAGTGGCTCGGGCTTGAGTGGCGGGGAGAAATCATCCGGCAGTCCGGGCGGCTTGACATCTACGGGCGGCTTGCCGAGAGGCTTATTGACGAGAAAAAAGCTTACAGGTGCTACGTTACCGCCGAGGAGCTGGGGCAAAAGAGAGAGGAAGCTAGCAAGAAAGGGGAAATTTTCAGGTACAGAAGGGAATGGTCGCAGATCGGTGCGGCTCCGGGAAAGCCTTATGCGATAAGGCTTTCCGTATCTCTCGGAGAGAAGATTTTCGTTGAGGATCTTGTCCGCGGCGAGATAATTTTTGACTCTTCTGAAATAGAAGATTTTGTAATACTAAAAGCTGACGGGTTTCCGACCTACAATTTCGCTGCGGCGGTTGATGATGCGCAGATGGAAATATCTCACGTTATAAGAGGTGATGACCACATAATAAATGCCCCGAGACAGATACTAATAGCTGAGGCTCTGGGTCTTGGAAAACCTCAGCTTGCTCATGTTCCGATGATACTCGGCCAGGACGGAAAAAAACTCTCGAAGCGCCACGGAGCTGAATCCGTAACGGAGTACCGTCTGTGCGGATATCTTCCGGAAGCGGTGCTTAACTATCTGGTGAGACTGGGTTGGTCTTTTGGGGATCAGGAAATTTTCACGGCAAAAGAGCTTGTTGAGAAATTCAGCCTAAAGGGCATCGGTAAATCTCCTTCTGTTTTTGATTCCGGTAAATTTCTCTGGCTTAATGGAAAATACTTAAGGGATTTGCCCGAAGAGCGGATACTGGACGAGATGGCCGCCATTGTCGTGCAGAAAGGGCTTCCCTTGCAGTCCCCGCAGAAGCTTCGGAAAATAATGGAGCAGATGCTCCAACGCTCAGAGACCCTCAACGCAATGGTGGATCAGGCTCTATACTTCTTTATCGATGATTTTGAGTACGATGAGCAGGCAGCTGCGAAATTTCTGGTGGAGAAAAACCGTGAGATCCTAGAACTTCTGGCCGAGGAACTTCTCGGGTTTAAAAATTTCTCCCATGATAATATTCACGGAGGTTTTGAGCGCGTGATGCAGCAAACGGGAGTTGGTCTTGGAAAAATAGCTCAGCCCGCCCGAGTTGCCCTGACCGGTTCGACAAAGAGTCCAGGCATTTTCGATGTTGTTGAGATACTGGGCAAAGACACCGTGGCGCGTCGCATCACTAGAGCGCTTGACTTCATAGGCTCCCGGGGCGCCTGAAGATGAAGATATATGGACTTACGGGAAACATAGGTTCGGGAAAGTCGACTGTGGCACGGATGCTTCGCGAACTCGGGGCTTTTACAGTGGATGCCGACGAGGTGGCAAGGGAAGTGGTGCGTCCTGGTGAACCTGCTTTTTCGGAAATCGTTAACTGCTTCGGCAGGGATATTGTCCTCGGGGATGGAACGCTTGACCGCGCAACTCTTGCCGCAATAGTGTTCGCAAGTGAGCGGGACCGCAGGCGTCTCAACAGCATAACCCATCCAAGGATCCTTGAGGGTATAAAGAGGAAAATATACGTGCACAGGGGGAAAACCGTAGTGTTTGTGGAAGCTCCGCTTATAGACCGCGGAGGGGAAGGTCTTGACGACCTGATCGACGGTCTGGTGGTGGTTACGTGCCACGCCAAACTCAGGGAACACAGAGTTGCGTCCCGCGACGGCATATCTGCGGAGGATGTACGCAGCCGCATGAACTCTCAGCTCAGTGAAGAGGACAAGGCTGCTCAGGCTGATTTTCTGATAGAGAATTCCTCAGACATGCAAACCCTTAGCACGCATGTGAGTGCCCTGTTCAGGTCTCTTTGCGCTCCTGATGCTTGAAACGGTGTGTCTGTGTGCTATGATTCATTAATCTGTTTTTAACCGCGCGTCGGTTTGGAGTACATCCGATGAAAGAAAAAGTCATAATTCTTGAAAATAAGGAAAAAGAGGCAAATCTGGGGGGCGGTGAAGCTAGGATCAAAAAACAGCATGATTCTGGCAAGCACACGGCCCGGGAGCGAATAACCGAGCTTCTTGACAGGGATACATTTGTTGAGCTTGATAAGTTTGTTCTGCATGGCTGCACGGACTTCGGCATGGACAAAAAGAAAATACTCGGTGACGGCGTCGTTACTGGATATGGAAAAATTGATGGGCGTCAGGTGTTTGTCTACGCCCAGGATTTCACGGTCTTTGGCGGTTCGCTGGGTCTTGAGCAGGGAAAGAAGATATGCAAGATAATGGATCTGGCGCTTTCAACTGGTGCACCGGTTATAGGCCTTAACGATTCCGGCGGGGCGAGAATTCAAGAAGGGGTAAAGAGCCTTGGAGCCTACGGAGAGATATTCCTTCGAAATGTTGTTTCTTCGGGAGTCATACCGCAGATATCCGCGATCATGGGCCCATGCGCAGGAGGAGCAGTATACTCGCCGGTAATGAACGATTTTACTATCATGTCGAAAGGCGCAAGCTATATGTTTGTTACCGGTCCCGACGTAATCAAGACCGTTACTCATGAAGAGGTTTCATCAGAAGAACTCGGCGGCGCCATGGTTCATAACTCTGTAAGCGGTGTCGCACATTTCGCCTCGGAGGACGATGACGATTCAATAGTGATAATAAAGGAACTGCTCGCTTTTCTCCCCTCCAACAACATGGAAGACCCACCCGTAATACATTGCGATGATCCCGTGGACAGAAAGGAGACTGACCTTCGCGGCCTTATTCCGGATAATCCTAATAAGCCTTACGACATACTGGATGTTATTCGTCCCGTAGTCGATCATTCGTATTTCTTTGAGGTGCAGGAGCATTACGCGAAAAATATCGTGATAGGTTTTGCGAGGATGAAGGGACAGCCGGTTGGTGTGGTGGGAAACCAGCCCAAGGTGCTTGCCGGGTGTCTTGATATAGACGCTTCGGTCAAGGCGGCCAGATTCGTGAGATTCTGTGACGCTTTCAATATTCCCCTTCTTACTTTTGTTGACGTTCCGGGCTTTTTACCCGGAACCTCCCAGGAATGGGGAGGCATAATAAGGCATGGTGCAAAGCTTCTTTATGCCTACTGTGAGGCCACTGTCCCGAGAATTACAGTGATAACAAGAAAGGCCTACGGAGGAGCTTACGACGTTATGTCCTCAAAGCATATAAGAGGTGACGTCAACTTTGCCTATCCCACGGCAGAAATTGCGGTCATGGGGCCTGATGGGGCAGTCAACATAATTTCCAAGGTGGAAATAGCTGCTGCGGACGACCCCGACAGTGAGAGAATGAGGCTCATTGAGGAGTACAAGAATAATTTCGCGAATCCGTACCGCGCGGCGAGCTTGGGTTACATAGACGAGGTCATAAAACCCGAGGATACAAGACCGAGATTGATAGCGGCACTTGAGATGCTCAGCGGAAAACGACAGACCCTACCGCCGAAAAAGCACGGGAACATTCCGCTCTGAGCGGCCGGGTGAGAATATGTTCAAGAAAATACTGATAGCAAACAGGGGAGAGATAGCGGTAAGGATCATCAGAGCGTGCCGTGAGCTTGGAATAGTTACCGTTGCGGTTTACTCAGATGCCGACAGAGATGCTCTTCACGTCATGCTTGCCGATGAGGCTTATCACATAGGGCCGTCAAAACCTTCGGAGAGCTACCTGGTCGCGGAGAAAGTTATTGCCGCCGCAAAAGAGGCCGGAGCTGAAGCCATACACCCCGGGTTCGGATTTCTCTCTGAGAACGATTCCTTCGCTGAGATGTGCGAGAAAGAAGGCGTGGTTTTCATAGGCCCTTCCTCGGAATCCATAAGGCTTATGGGGGATAAGGTGACGGCGAGAAAGATAGCCAGGGAAGCAGATGTGCCTCTTGTTCCTGGGTCTGAGGGAGCGGTATCTGATGTTGAAGCATCCAGGGTGGCGAAAAAGATCGGCTACCCGGTAATGATAAAAGCTTCGGCTGGTGGCGGCGGAAAGGGAATGAGGCTTGTTAATTCCAAGGAGGAGTTCGAATCTTCCCTCAGAATGGCCCGCAGCGAGGCGTCTTCATCTTTTGGAGACGATTCCGTATTCATAGAAAAATTTATTCAGACACCGAGGCATGTCGAAGTTCAGATTCTTGGAGACAGGCATGGAAACCTTCTGCACCTCTTTGAGCGTGAATGCTCAATACAGAGACGCCACCAGAAGGTAATAGAAGAAGCTCCCTCGGGATTCATAAGCCAGAAGACTAGGAAGAACATGTGCGAAGTTGCCCTTCGCATAGCAAATGCGGTTGATTATTACGGTGCTGGCACTGTTGAGTTCATAATGGACCAGGAAGAGAATTTCTATTTTCTGGAGATGAACACAAGGGTTCAAGTTGAGCATCCGGTCACGGAGATGATTACAGGAATTGATATTGTGAAGTGGATGATAAGGATAGCTTCGGGAGAAAAACTGCCCTTTAAACAGTCTGCCGTAAAAATGCAGGGTCATGCCCTTGAGTGCAGGGTTTACGCTGAGGACCCTGCCATGAATTTACTTCCCTCGCCAGGAGTGCTTCAGTACGTTCGAGCTCCCAGCGGTCCGGGAGTGAGGGACGATTCATCCGTTTACAGCGGCTGCGAAATAACCTCTTTCTACGATCCAATGCTCTCAAAGCTTGTCGTCTGGGGAAACTCTCGGGAAGATGCTGTGAACAGGATGCTTTCTGCCCTGAGAGAGTACGTTGTTCTTGGGGTGAGAACCAATCTGGGTTTTCTGATCAGGGTGATGCGGGACCCGGAATTCCGCAAGGCTCAAATTGACACGGGTTTCATAGAAAGACATCCGGAAACCCTTGTGCCCGAGGAATCCGATTCTGAAGCTATACTCATGGCCGCTGCCGTGGCCATGAACGGCGGCTCAAATCAAATTGTGCAGGGAACAACTGCTTCTTCTTCAGGCTGGAAACTTTTTGCCAGGAGAATCGGTGTATCCGGGAATCCAATTTTATGACATACACTTTCAAACTGGGAAACAGTACCTACAAGGTAGATTTTGAAGAGAAGGAAGGGGTTAGTGTTTTCAGCGTCGACGGTGAGAACAAAGAGATAGAGTTTCTGCGTATAGACGAAAACACCTGTTCAATTCTGGTCAACAACCGAAGCATAACCGTGGGGATATTCAGGGAAGGGAAGAAAATACAGGTTTTCCACGAGGGAGACCTTTACGAGATAGAGGCTATCTCTGGAAGGGATGTTTCCAAGGCAGAGGGCACGGGAAGTCTTCACATAACGGCGCCGATGCACAGCAGGGTGGTGAAGATACTTAAGCAGCAGGGAGACAGTGTCGAGGTGGGAGACAGTGTTGTTGTGGTCGAAGCCATGAAGATGGAAAGCGAACTTAAGGCCTCCGCTTCGGGAACCATAAAAGAGATAAAGATTAAAGAAGGGGAAACAGTCGAGAAAGATTCTGTTCTGGTTGCTCTATCGGATAGCGAATAACCATCGAAAAGAATGATTGTTTTGTATCCTGTTTTCAAAATTAAAACACAATAGATGAATCAGAGTCGAGGAATACCTGATTTGGGGTTTTGAAGCCAAGGTACTGCCTTGGTATGTTGTTCAATTTGTCCATAACTCTGTCCGCATTTTTCTGTGTCGGCTCGGCTTGCCAGTCTCCCAAGCGCGAGCCCTCATTCACTACCGGGACGTTGTATCTATGCAATGCGGTTTTTATATGTTCTCTTTGGGAGGCTTTCCCGTAGCGGTTCCTGCGTCTCTTGCGGCAGCGTAGATACATGTGGAGATTCCTTCTACTCATCTTGTATTTCCTTACGTGCTTGTAGATACTTTCGTGACACTTACTCTGAGTTTCTCGTTTCCAGCAAGGCAGCGGCTTATCTGCAGAGGGATAAGGTTTGTGAACAGTTGTATCTTCCATCCGCAAGCGTTTGTGCCTGCTTGGGATGATAACCCCGATGGCCACAGTTCGGGGGAAGTTCCCTGCTTATGGTGGATTTGTGGACCCCAGAAGTCTTGCAATCTGGGTTTAGTTGTGCTCTGCTTTGCGCAAGATGTAAATCTGGTATCTTTGTTCTAGGATAAGTTGCTTGGGTTTTCTTATTGAAACGCTTCTTTTGATCTGGTTGTTAAAAGTAGAGTTGTGAAGATTATAGCAATTTGCCTTTATAATCTACTTCAAAAAGTTGTGTTTCAAACTTGAAAACACGTATGTATATAATTCCTAAAACATTGAAAAATCTTCTTTCAGTACTTTGCTTTCTACTTTTTATCTCCTGCGGTTCTGGAAACAAAGCTACAGAGTCCGTGGATATTTCCCGCAAGGACACGCTTAATATAAATATCGGCACCGAGCCTCCCACGCTTGACTGGTCTCTCGCCACCGATGTCACATCTTTTACGATTGTAGAGAACATAATGGACGGCCTCGCTGCGTTTGATGAGAAATACGAGCCGGTGCCCGCTCTCGCGCGAAGCTGGCAGGTAAGCGAGGATGGAAGAACCTATACCTTTAAAATAAGGGAAAAAGTTCTCTGGACAGACGGAGTGCCGCTTCGGGCCGGCGATTTTCTTTATTCATGGAAAAGGCTTCTTCAGCCTGAAACAGCCGGAAGCTACGCCTATTTTCTTTTTGATATAAAAAATGCGAGGAAGTTCAATTCCGGGGAGATAAAGGATTTCGGCAAAGTCGGGATAAAGGTCCCCGATGAACGTACTCTTATTATCACCCTTGAAAGACCAAGAGCCTATTTTCTGAGTCTGGTCACCTTCATGTCTACCTTTCCAATTAGGAAGGATATTGGTGAGAAATATGGAACTAGGTGGACTGAAGCAGGGAACATGGTAACTCTGGGGCCTTATAGACTAAAAGAATGGAAACATCATAAGGAAGTTCTTATTGAGGAGTACGGGGACTACTGGGGGGAGAGACCAAGAAGCGCCAAGAAGGTAAAGATGATAATGAACGAGAATCCCGTATCCACCCTCGCCCTTTATGAAAGCGGGGAACTTGATTTTCTTGATAGTAAGGGAATCCCCCTGCTTGAAGTTCCGAGGGTCAAGAAGCTTCCAGATTTTAGGCAGAGCATGGTTTTCAGAAACAACTACATAGGTTTTAACACACAAAAAAAACCTTTTGACAATCCCTTGGTGAGAAATGCTTTTGCAAGTTCTATAGACAGAAAAACACTCTAGGGACTGCTCCAA